>JACMLV010000542.1 GCA_014379395.1 Burkholderiaceae bacterium | reverse complement strand
TCCGCGCTCGCGCTCGGGCGCGAGCGCGGCGTGGCTGGCGGCGATGGCCGCCTGCGGCCGTTCGATGCCGCTTTGCACCTCGGTGTCGGCGGCGCGCCGGATCAGCACCACATTGTCGGCCTCGCCGGTCGTCACCAACGTGGTGCGCAGGCCCTGGTCGAGCATCAGCACGGTGGCGAACACGAAGCTGACCAGGGCCAGCCCGCTGGCGGTGAGGATAGTCGTCAGGCGCCGCGCCCACAGGTTGCGCGCGATGTAGCCGAGCGGGATTTTCATGGCGCTTCGTTTCTCTCTTTCATCCGATGCTGCGCAAGCCCTCGACGATGTTCACGCGCGTCGCGCGCAGGGTCGGCGCGATGGCCGCCAGGAAGCCGACGCCGAGCGCGGCCAGCGCCTGCCACAGCACCGTTTGCGGCGCCACGTCGAACACCGGGAACAGCGTGCCCATCTGCGCGGCGAAGGCGGCCGCGACCGGGAACAGCAGCGCGATGCCGAGCGCCGCGCCGACCCCGGCCAGCAGCAGCGATTCGCCGAAGATCAGCGTGGCCAGCCAGAGCGGGCCGAAGCCGAGCGCTTTGAGCGTGGCGTACTCGGCCAGGCGCTCGCGCGCGCTCATCGCCATCGTGTTGGCCATCACCGCCATGATGATCAGGATCACCACGAACGACACGACGCGGATCGCCACCACGATCGCCTCCGACATCGAGACGAAGCCGAGCTGGAACGCCTTCTCGGTCTCGGTCAGGGTTTCCGCCAGCGAATTTTTAAATTGCGCGTCGATGCGCTGCGACACCAGGGCGGCGTCCTCGGCGCGCGCGATTTGCACCACGTAGACGCCGACCTGGTTGGCGCGCCGCGGCGCGAGCTTGCGCACGGTTTCGTTCAGATAGTCCCAGTGGAAGAACATCTGGGTCGTGTTGGTGGTCGAGTGGCGTCCGTCGTAGATGCCGCGCAGCACGAACTCCCACTGGCCGGGAAAGATCGTGCCGCGGATCGGGATCACGTCGCCGACCTTGAAGCCGAACTGCTCGGCCAGCTTGCGGCCGACGATGGCGCCCTTGCGGTCCTTCAGGAAGGCGCCGCGCTGCTCGTCCGGCAGCAGGTAGTCGGGATAGGTGTCGAGGTAGCTCTGGCCGGAGATGGCGAACTGGGCGAAGAAATTCTTCGGGTCCTGGTAGACCCCGCCGAACCAGTTGGCGTAGGAAACCCGGGACACGCCCTCGACGCCGCGGATCTTGTCGGCGTAGGACAGCGGCAGCGGAAACACCAGCGAGGTCGCGTTGCGCGTGACGAGCGTCGTGTTGGAGGCCGCCTCGGCGCCGGCGTACCAGGCGTCGACCACCGTTTGCAGCAGGCCGAACGAGAGCGTCGCCACCACCAGGCCGAGCACGGTGAGCGCGCTGCGCAGCTGGTGCCGCAGCGCGTTCTTGACGATCATCTTGAGCGCGTACATGGGTGAGGCGTCAGGCCGGCTCGGGCGCCGGGTTGGCGGCCCGCAATTCGCCCTTGTCGAGGTGGATCACGGTCTTCGCCTGCTCGGCCGCGTGCAGGTCGTGCGTGACCATGATGATGGTCTTGCCCAGCTCGCGGTTCAGCCGGTTCAGCAGGGCCAGCACGTCGGCCGCCGCGTTGCGGTCCAGGTCGCCGGTCGGCTCGTCGGCCACGATCAGGGTCGGGTCGGTGACGATGGCGCGCGCGATCGCCACGCGCTGCTGCTGGCCGCCGGACAATTCGCTCGGCGTGTGGTCCATCCGGTCGAGCAGGTTCACCATGTCGAGCGTCAGTTCGACGCGCTCGCGCCGTTCGCGGCGGGACAATGAGGTCAGCAGCAGCGGCAGCTCGACGTTCTCGAACGCCGTCAGCACCGGCATCAGGTTGTAGAACTGGAAGATGAAGCCGACGTTGGCGGCGCGCCAGCGCGCCAGCTCGCCCTCCGGCAGGGCGCCGATGTCGAGCCCGCCGACCCGCAGCAGGCCGCTGTCCGGCTGGTCGATGCCGGCGATCAGGTTGAGCAGGGTGCTCTTGCCCGAGCCGGACGGCCCCATCAGCGCGGTGAAGTCGCCCGCCTCGATGGCCAGGCTGATGTCGGTCAGCACTGGAACGGTGGTGCCGCCGCGCCGGTAGGACTTGACCAGATGCTCGATCTGGACCAGCGCCGCCATTATTTCTTCGCCAGGCTGACCGCCTGCCCGTCGCGCAGGCCGGGCGCCGGATTGAGCACCACCTTGTCGCCCGGCTTGACGCCGGAAACTTCGACCAGCTCGCCGATCTTGCGCCCGGCGGTGACGGGACTCTGGCGCACCTGTCCGCCGTCCAGCACGAACAGCACCTGGCGCGCGTCGCGCGTGGCCAGCGCGGCCGGCTGCACCGCCGTCACCGGCTTGCGCTCGTTGGCCGGCACCGGCTGCGACAGGAAGGCCACCTTGGCGCTCATGTCGGGCAGCACGCGCGCGTCGCGCTCGACGAAGCGCACCTTGACCAGCAGCGTCGCCTTGCTGCGGTCCAGCGTCGGCACCATGCGCGAGACCACGCCGGCCAGGCGCAGTTCCGGGAAGGCGTCGAGCTGGATCTCGGCCGGCTGGTCGATGCGGATCTTGGCCAGGTTCGATTCTGACACGTCGGCCTCGACCTCGAGCGTGTCCATGTCGGCCAGCGTGACGACCGCGCCCTTGCTGTCGACGGCCGACGAGAACGGCGTGATGTTGTCGCCCACGTTGGCGTTCTTGGTCAGGATCACGCCGTCGAACGGGGCGCGGATCAGGGTCTGGTCGAGCGCCACCTGCGCCACCTGCGCGTTGGCCCGGGCCGCCGCGATCGCCGCGCGCATGCCGGAAATTGCCGCCTTGGCCTTGTTGTGGCGCGCCTCGGCCGAGTCATAGGTGGCGGCGGCGATGAAGTTTTTGGCGCGCAGTTCGGCGGCGCGGCGCAGCGCGTTGGCGGCGTCCTGCAGCTCGGCCTGGCCCTGTTCCAGATTAGCCTGCGCCAGCTTGACGTTGGCCTGCGCCTGCGCCAGCGCGGCGCTCACGTCGCGGTTTTCCAGGCGCGCGATCAATTCGCCCTGCTTGACGTGGCTGCCTTCGAGCACGCCCAGCCATTCAAGGCGGCCGGTCGCCTTCGACGAGATCGCCGCCTTGCGCTGCGCCACCGCGTAGCCGGTGGCGTTGAGCAGCGTGTAGTTCTGGGCCGGGTAGGCCAGCGCCACCGTGACCGTTTCCACCGCCGGCTTGCCGCCCAACACGCGCGCGGCGACCAGGCCGAGCGCCACCATCGCCAAGACGATCAGGGCCGGCTTGACCCAGCGCCGCCCGGCGCGCTTGCCCGTCGTGCCGCCAGTGCTGGCCTCGCGTTCGATCTTGAGTCGGGAAATATCCGGGTTGGTCATTGAAACTCCATGATGTCTGGTCGGGCGCAACCGGATAATTATAGTGCGCAATGTTGGCATGGCGGCAAATATGGCGGCGCGGGGAAGTCCCGAACGAGTCAGCCGGCTCGCGGTTCGACATGCTGCGCTGCGCTACAATTCCGCCTTTGTGCCCGCCATTGCGATGAACAACAGCCTGCTTCCCAGCCCGATTCCCGCCCCCATCCTCGATGCCCTCTCGCGCGCCGACGCCTCCTGGCGTCCGATCCTGATCCAGGGTTTGGAGGCGGTCGCGGCCGCCGATCCTGCCTACCTGCCGGCGCTCGCCGCCGACCATTACCTGCCGACCGGGCAGCGCCTGTTCGCCGCCTTCGCGCTGCCACTCGATGCGGTGCGCTACGTGCTGGTGGGCGAGGGGCCATATCCGCGCGCCGAAAGCGCCACCGGCGTCTGCTTCATGGACGGCGCGGTCGGCAGCCTGTGGTCCGAGGGCGGCTTGTCCAAGCCGGTCAACCGCGCCACCTCGCTGCGCAACTTCATGAAAATGCTGCTGGTGGCCGACGGCCAGTTGTTAATTGGAGACACCGGCGGCGCGGCGCTGGCGCCGGTCGCGGCCAAGGCGCGCGCCGGCGGCGCGATCCAGACACTTGCCGACTTGCAGCGCAACCTGACGCGCCATGGCTTCCTGCTGCTCAACGCGGCGCTCGTGTTCCGCCCGCACGTCGCGCCGCCGCTCGAAGCGCTGGCCTGGCAGCCGTTCCTGCAAGTGGTGCTGAACGCGCTGGCCGATTGCGCCGGCAAGGCGGCGCCGACGCTGGTGTTGTGGGGCAAGATCGCAGCCCAGCTGAAACGCTTGCCGGCCACCGCGCGCTTGCCGCAGGTGGCGTGCGAGCATCCCTACAATCTGTCGTTCATTGGCAACGCGGCGATGCAGGAATTGTTCGGCGCGATGCGCTTGCTGCGCGCCGACGAAGGGGGAAGTGAGCTACGAAGCGGGTATGAAGGGAACTGAATGCGCAGCCGGGGTTGCTGTTTTTTTGTGCAGGCGGATTGCGGCTCTGACAAACCTTCCGGGATTTGATATACTTGACTAATTCGATCAACTAATCAGTGTTTTGGTTAGCCGTTTCAAGCGATATTTTAACCGAGTTGAACCCAGAGGTTGTATGCGTCTGACTACTAAAGGCCGTTTCGCGGTCACTGCGATGATAGATCTTGCCCTCCGTCAAGGAAAAGGGCCGGTTACCTTGTCGGGCATCAGCCAGCGCCAGGCGATTTCCCTGTCGTACCTGGAGCAATTGTTCGGCAAGCTGCGCCGCCACGAGATCGTCGAATCGATCCGCGGGCCCGGCGGCGGCTACAGCCTGGCGCGCCGGGCCGACAAGATCACCGTGGCCGACATCATCATCGCCGTCGACGAGCCGCTCGACGCGACCCAGTGCGGCGGCAAGGACCAGTGCCGCGGGGTCGACGTGTCGGCCGGCGTGCGCTGCATGACGCACGAGCTGTGGACCACCTTGAACGAGAAGATGGTCGACTACCTCGATTCCGTCTCACTGCAGGATCTGGTCGATCAGCAGCTACAAAAGCACGCCGAGCAGAACGTGGTGGTGTTGCACCACGCGACGGCGGGTTGAACCCTACATTGGCAGCTTTGGAGTAATGAGAAGATGAACGCACCTGAAAAAAACGTCGCGCCGGTCGCCTTCGCCACCGCGCCCCATTTCCCGATCTACATGGACTACTCGGCCACGACGCCGGTCGATCCGCGCGTGGTCGACCAGATGATTCCCTACCTGCGCGAGCAGTTCGGCAATCCCGCCTCGCGCAGCCACCAGTACGGCTGGACCGCGGAGAAGGCGGTCGAGGAGGCGCGCGGCCATGTCGCCGCGCTGGTCAACGCCGATCCGCGCGAAATCGTCTGGACCTCGGGCGCGACCGAATCGAACAACCTGGCCATCAAGGGCGCGGCGCAGTTCTACAAGACCAAGGGCAAGCACATCATCACCGTCAAGACCGAGCATAAATCGGTGCTCGACACGGTGCGCGAGCTGGAACGCATCGGCTTCGAGGCGACCTATCTGGAGCCGCAGGACAACGGCCTGATCACCGTCGAGCAGCTGGCCGCGGCGATCCGCCCGGACACCATCGTGGTCTCGGTCATGCTGGTCAACAACGAGATCGGCGTGATCCAGCCGATCGACGAGATCGGCGCGCTGTGCCGCTCGAAGGGCATCATCTTCCATTGCGACGCCGCCCAGGCGACCGGCAAGGTGCACATCGACCTGCAAAAGAGCAAGGTCGACCTGATGACCTTCACCGCCCACAAGACCTACGGCCCGAAGGGCGTCGGCGCGCTCTACGTCTGCCGCAAGCCGCGCGTGCGCATCGAGGCGCAGATGCACGGCGGCGGCCACGAGCGCGGCCTGCGCTCGGGCACGCTGCCCACCCACCAGATCGTCGGCATGGGCGAGGCGTTCCGTCTTGCCAAAGAAGAGATGGACCAGGAGATGGGCCGCATCAAGGCGCTGCGCGACCGCCTCGCCAAGGGCCTGCAGGAAATCGAGGAAGTCTATGTGAACGGCGACATGGAACACCGCGTGCCGCACAACCTGAACGTCAGCTTCAACTACGTCGAGGGCGAGTCCCTGATCATGGCGATCAAGGATCTGGCGGTGTCGTCCGGTTCGGCCTGCACCTCGGCCAGCCTGGAGCCGTCCTACGTGCTGCGCGCCCTGGGCCGCAGCGACGAGCTGGCGCACAGCTCGATCCGCTTCACCATCGGCCGCTTCTCGACCGAGGCCGAGATCGACTTCGCCGTCGAGCTGCTCAAGGCGAAGGTGGGCAAGCTGCGCGAACTGTCGCCGCTGTGGGACATGTTCAAGGAAGGGATCGACATCAATTCGATCCAGTGGGCGGCGCACTAATCACCGCACTGACATAGCGGTCCCGATGGCGGGGCCGGCAATATTTTAGGATTTAGGAGCATCAAAATGGCATATTCGGACAAAGTGTTGGATCACTACGAGAATCCACGCAACGTCGGCGGCTTCGACAAGGGCGACGAATCGGTCGGCACCGGCATGGTCGGCGCGCCGGCCTGCGGCGACGTGATGAAGCTGCAGATCAAGGTCGGCGCGGACGGCCTGATCGAGGACGCCAAGTTCAAGACCTACGGCTGCGGTTCGGCCATCGCGTCGAGCTCGCTGGTCTCGGAATGGGTCAAGGGCAAGACGCTGGATCAGGCGCTGTCGATTAAAAATACCCAGATCGCCGAGGAGTTGGCGTTGCCACCGGTTAAAATCCACTGTTCGATCTTGGCCGAGGACGCGATCAAGGCCGCCGTGCTCGACTACCAGAGCCGGCATCCGGGCAAGTAAGCGTTGCAAATAAGCGTTACTGGTAGCTTGCATAGCTGTTGTTAACAATCCCGCCCAATGGGGCGGGAGCGGAGAGAAAATGGCAATCACACTGACCGAAAAAGCGGCGAAGCACATCACCCGCTACATCGAACGGCGCGGCAAGGGCGTCGGCCTGCGTTTTGGCGTGCGCACCACCGGCTGCTCGGGCCTGGCTTACAAGCTCGAGTATGTCGACGAGGCGGCGGCCGAGGACATGGTCTTCGAATCGCACGGCGTGAAGGTGTTCGTCGACCCGAAGAGCCTGTCCTACATCGACGGCACCGAGCTCGATTTCGCGCGCGAGGGTTTGAACGAGGGCTTCAAGTTCAACAACCCGAACCAGAAGGACGCCTGCGGTTGCGGCGAGAGCTTCCGCATCTGATCACAACAACAGTTACTGCGGGGCGATAGTCCGTTCGATCCAGTAGCGCATTGATGGACCTAGCCATGCAAAATCATTTCGAACTCTTCCAGCTGGCGCCGCAGTTCGCGCTCGACAGCGCCGCCCTCGATAGCGCCTACCGCGACGTCCAGGCGCGGGTGCATCCCGACAAGTTCGTCAATGCCACCGACGCCGAGAAGCGGGTCGCGATGCAATGGGCGACGCGCGCCAACGAGGCCTACCAGACCCTGAAGAATCCGCAAAAGCGCGCCCAGTACCTGTGCGAGTTGAACGGCGTGGACTTGCAGATCGAGTCGAACACGGCGATGCCGATGGCCTTCCTGATGCAGCAGATGGAGTGGCGCGAGGCGCTCGCCGACGCGCGCGGCGCCAAGGACAGCGAGGCGCTCGACACGCTCGACGCCGACTTGCGCGCCGAGCGCAAGAAGCGCCTGGCCGAGATTGGCGCCCAGCTCGACGCCGCCGACTATGTCCAGGCGGCGCAGGGCGTGCGCGCCCTGATGTTCCTTGAGAAATTGGGTGAAGAGGTCGGTTTCGCTTTCGAGGCGCTGGAAGCTTAGTATTCCGCGCTGCCGGCATCGCTGGCAATGAATAATAAAAATACAGGTCTTTAGATGGCACTTCTGCAAATTTCCGAGCCCGGCATGTCGACCGCGCCGCACCAGCACCGGCTGGCCGTCGGCATCGATCTGGGCACCACCAACTCGCTCGTCGCCACCGTGCGCAGCAGCATCCCCGAAGTCTTGAACGACGAGGAGGGGCGGCCGCTGCTGCCGTCCGTGGTGCGCTATCTGCCCGACGGCAACGCCAACATCGGCTACAAGGCGCTGGCGGCGCGCATCAGCGACCCGAAGAACACCATCGTCTCGGTCAAGCGCTTCATGGGGCGCGGCCTGCGCGACATCGCCTACGCCGAAAACCTGCCGTATGCCTTCCAGGACACGCCCGGCATGGTGCAGCTGAAGACCGTGGCCGGCGTGAAAAGCCCGGTCGAGATCTCGGCCCAGATCCTGGCCACGCTGCGCCAGCGCGCCGAAGACGCCCTGGGCGACGACTTGGTCGGCGCCGTCATCACGGTGCCGGCGTATTTCGACGACGCCCAGCGCCAAGCCACCAAGGACGCGGCCCAGTTGGCCGGCCTGAACGTGCTGCGCCTCCTGAGCGAGCCGACCGCGGCGGCCATCGCCTACGGCCTCGACAACGCCTCCGAGGGCATCTACGCGGTCTACGACCTGGGTGGTGGCACTTTTGATATTTCGATCCTGAAGCTGAGCAAGGGCGTCTTCGAAGTGCTCGCCACCGGCGGCGACTCGGCCCTCGGCGGCGACGACTTCGACCATCGCCTGTTCTGCTGGATCATCGAGCAGGCCCGCGTGGCACCGCTGTCGAACCACGACACCGCGCTGCTGATGGTGAAGGCGCGCGAAGTCAAGGAAACCCTGTCGAGCCAAGCCGAGACCGGCATCGACGCCGTGCTGCACAGCGGCGAGGAAGTGCGCCTGCGCATCACGGCCGAGGAATTCGCCCGCATGACCCAGCACTTGGTGGCCAAGACCATGACCGCGATCCGCAAGGCGCTGCGCGACGCCGGCGTCGATTCCGACGATGTCGACGGCGTCGTCATGGTCGGCGGCGCGACCCGTATGCCGCACGTGCAGCGCGCGGTCGGCGAGTTCTTCCACACCATCCCGCACGCCAACATCGACCCCGACAAGGTGGTCGCGCTGGGCGCGGCGATCCAGGCCAACCTGCTGGCGGGCAACCGCGCCGCCGGCGACGACTGGCTGCTGCTCGACGTGATCCCGCTCTCGCTCGGCATCGAGACGATGGGCGGCCTGGTCGAAAAAATCATCCCGCGCAATTCGACCATTCCGTGCGCCCGCGCGCAGGAGTTCACCACCTTCAAGGACGGTCAGACCGCGCTGGCGGTGCACGTGCTGCAAGGCGAGCGCGAGCTCGTCACCGATTGCCGCTCGCTGGCGCGCTTCGAGCTGCGCGGCATCCCGCCGATGGCGGCCGGCGCGGCGCGCATCCGCATCACCTATCAGGTCGACGCCGACGGCTTGCTGTCGGTCTCGGCGCGCGAGCTGCGTTCCGGCGTGGAGGCCTCGATCAGCGTCAAACCGGCCTATGGCCTGGCCGACGAGGACGTCGCGCGCATGCTGAAGGATTCCTATCAGGAGGCCGACAGCGACATGCGCGCCCGCGCGCTGCGCGAAGAGCAGGTCGAGGCCGAGCGCATGCTGCTGGCGACTGCGGCGGCGCTGGACGAGGACGGCAACTTGCTCTCAAACGAAGAGCGCGCCGCGCTCGACACCCTGATGCAAAAGGTGCGCGACGTGATCGCCCAGTCGACGGCCGGCGCGCTCGATCATCACGCGGTCAAGGCCGCGGTCGAGGAGCTCGGGCGCGGCACCGAGGAATTCGCGTCGCGCCGCATGGATCGCAGCGTGCGCAGCGCCCTGACTGGCAAGACGCTGGATCAGCTGGCATAATCCGCCGCGCTCTTAACTATTCATTCCAAAGGTAATTCCGTGCCCCAAATCGTATTTCTGCCCCACGCCAAGCTGTGCCCCGAAGGCGCGGTGATCGAGGCGCCCGCCGGCAAGTCGCTGTGCGACGTCATGCTCGAAAACGACATCGAGATCGAGCACGCCTGCGAGAAATCGTGCGCCTGCACCACCTGCCACGTGCTGGTGCGCGAAGGGCTGGAGTCGCTCAACGAGGCGACCGAGAAAGAGGAAGACCTGCTCGACCGCGCCTGGGGCCTGGAGGCGGTGTCGCGCCTGTCGTGCCAGGCGATCGTCGGCGAGGCCGATCTGGTGGTCGAGATTCCGAAGTACACGATCAACCAGGTCAGCGAAGGCAGCCACTAACATGCGGAGCCCAACATGAAATGGACTGACGTCAGCGCCATCGCGCAAGCCCTGTACGACCTGTACCCGGACGTCGACCCGTTGACGATCCGCTTCACCGATCTGCACAACAAGGTGGTCGATCTGCCCGAGTTCGACGACGACCACTCGCACGGCGGCGAGAAGGT
>JACMLV010000009.1 GCA_014379395.1 Burkholderiaceae bacterium | reverse complement strand
GTACGGGTCGCCGAACTGGCGCAGCCAGCCCTGCCCGGCCTCGCGCCCGTCCTTGTAGTTCAGGCCGATGATCGGCAGCACCTGCCGGCGCGCGAAGTCCATCAGCACCGGATGCTCCTGGCGGCACGAGACGCACCACGAAGCCCACACGTTGAGCAGCCAGACCTGGCCGACCAGGTCCTGCGGCGAGATGGTCTTGCCCGGGTCGCCCAGCTGGGCCAGGCGGAACGCCGGCGCCGGCTTGCCGATGAAGGGCGACGGGATCTCGCGCGGATTGAGGCGCAGGCCGACGCCGAGGAACAGCAGCAGCGCGATGAACACGCCGAGGGGGAGCAGGAAGCGTCTCATGATTTACACCGGCACATTGGCGGACGGGGTGGCGCGCGCGTCGTGCGTGGCCGCCGCGCGCTTGCGCGCGCCCATCCGGTAGCGTTTGTCGGCGGCGGCCAGGAAGCCGCCGAGGGCGATGATCAGGCAGCCGGCCCAGATCCAGCTGATGAAGGGCTTGTGCTGCACCCGCACCACCCAGGCGTCGCCGCCGGTGGTCTCGCCGAGCGAGACGTACAGGTCGCGCGTGAAGCCGCGGTCGATGGCCGCCTCGGTCATCGGCATCTTCTGCACCGTGTAGAGGCGCTTCTCCGGCGACATGGTGGCGATTAGCTGGCCCTCGTGGGTGACCTCGAAGGTGCCGCGCGCGGCGATGTAGTTCGGGCCCTTGACCTCCTGCAGGTCGGTGAACTTGAAGGTGTAGCCGGCCGCCGTGGTGGTGTCGCCGACGCGCATGTTGACGTCGTTGGCCACGTCCATGCCCTTGGTCAGGGTGACGCCGATGACGAACACGCCCATCCCGGCGTGGGCCACGATCATGCCCCAGTAGCTGAGCGGCTGGCTGGCCAGGCGGCGCCCCAGCGGGGTGCCGGCGGGCGCGTGGCGCAGGCGCTCGACCAGGTTCGAGGCGGTGCCCAGCAGGATCCAGAACGCCAGCACGGTGCCGAGCATGACCATCATGGACGAGGCCGCCATCAGGGCGACGCCGGCGCCCAGCAGCACGGCCGACAGGGCGACCCAGCGCAGGCGGCGCAGCACCTCGCCGACCGAGGCGTTCTTCCAGCGCACGAACGGGCCGACCACGATCAGGACCAGGATCGGCAGCATCAGCGGCATGAACACGGCCTCGAAGTACGGCGGGCCGACCGAGATCTTGCCCAGGTCGAGCGCGTCGAGGAAGAGCGGATACAGGGTGCCGAGCAGGACGGTGCCGGAGGCCACCAGCAGCAGCACGTTGTTAATCAGCAGCATCGATTCGCGCGAGAACAGGCCGAACTTGCCGCCCACGCCGACCTTCGGCGCGCGCCACGCGTACAGCAGCAGCGAGCCGCCGATCACGACGGCCAGGAAGATCAGGATGAACAGGCCGCGGCGCGGGTCGGTGGCGAAGGCGTGCACCGAGGTCAGCACGCCCGAGCGCACCAGGAAGGTGCCCAGCAGCGACAGCGAGAAGGCGATGATGGCCAGCAGCACGGTCCAGTTCTTGAAGCTGCCGCGCTTTTCCGTCACCGCCAGCGAGTGGATCAGGGCGGTGCCCACCAGCCACGGCATGAAGGAGGCGTTTTCGACCGCGTCCCAGAACCACCAGCCGCCCCAGCCCAGCTCGTAATACGCCCAGAAGCTGCCCATGAAGATGCCAAGGGTCAGGAACATCCAGGCCACCAGGGTCCACGGCCGCGACCAGCGCGCCCAGGCGGCGTCGAGCTGGCCGCCCATCAGGGCGGCGATCGCGAAGGCGAACGCGACCGAGAAGCCGACGTAGCCCATGTAGAGCAGCGGCGGATGGATGATCATGCCGAAGTCCTGCAGCAGCGGATTGAGGTCGCGCCCGTCGGGCGCGCCCGGCAGCATGCGGTCGAACGGATTGGAGGTGAACAGCATGAACAGCAGGAAGCCGACGTTGACCAGGCCGAGCACGCCGAGCACGCGCGCGACCGTCTGGTCCGGCAACTGGCGGCTCAGCACGGCGACCGCGAAGCTCCACATCACCAGCATCTGCACCCACAGCAGCAGGGAACCCTCGTGCCCGCCCCAGGTGCCGGCGATGCGGTAGTAGTACGGCAGCGCCGAGTTGGAATTGGAGGCGACGTAGGTCACCGTGAAGTCGTTGTTGACGAACGAGTACACCAGGCAGGCGAAGGCGATCGAGACGAACAGGCACTGGCCGGCCGAGGCCGGGCGCGCCAGCGCCATCCAGCGGCCGTTGCCGTTGAACGAGCCGGCGATCGGCAGGATGCCCTGCACCAGCGCCAGGCCGAGCGCCAACATCAGCGCGAAATTACCGATTTCAGGAATCATTTGCCACCACCTTCTGCTTTGACGACTGGGTTGGCGGCGCCCGGGCCGCCCTGTTTGGCCTGCTCGCCCTGCTTCATCGCGTAGGCCGCCTCGGGCGGCATGTAGTTCTCGTCG
The DNA here is from genome assembly GCA_014379395.1 of Burkholderiaceae bacterium. Classification (GTDB taxonomy): domain Bacteria; phylum Pseudomonadota; class Gammaproteobacteria; order Burkholderiales; family Burkholderiaceae_D; genus Janthinobacterium. Next base: position 2,607 of record JACMLV010000009.1, on the reverse strand, counting down.
TGCTTGGCGAGCACCTCCTCGGCGACGAACAGCTTGTCCTCGCCCAGCTTGCCCTGCGCGACGACGCCCTTGCCCTCCTTGAACAGGTCCGGCAGGATGCCCTTGTAGTTGACGTGCACGCGCTGCACCTTGTCGGTGACGACGAAGCTGGCGGTGACGCCGTCGGCTTGGCGCTTCAGGCTGCCCTCCTCGACCATGCCGCCCATGCGGAAGCTGCGCCCCTTGGGCGCCTCGCCGGCGTGGATCTGGGTCGGGGTGAAGAAGAACACCAGGTTCTTCTGGAAGGCCGACAGCACCAGGTAGGCGCCCAGGCCGAGCACGGCCAGGCCGCCGACGATCAGGACCAGGCGTTTTTGTCTCGGTTTCATGCTCATGCGTTCTCTCCCACGTTGTCGCCAAATTTCCCGCCCGCGTTCCGGCCCGTGTTCTGGCCCAACTCGGCCGCGCGCGCGCCGGCCAGCTCGTTGCGGATGGCGCGCCCGCGCAGGCGCAGCCCGACCACCTCGAACAACAGGCACGCGGCCACGGCGGCCATCGAACCCCAGACATACAGGGCGTACCCGCCCATCGCGAAAAAATCGCTCCAGCTATGCCACATCATGAATTGCTCTCCGTATGTTGCGTATATTCCTTGACCCACTCGGTGTGCCGCTCGCGCTCGAGCACGATGCAGCGCAGGCGCTGCAAGGTCACCGCGAACGTGTAGGCCCACAAGCCCAGCATCATGATCAGCATGCCGGCCAGCATCGTCAGCGCCATGCTCGGCGCGCTGGTCATGTTGATCGACGACCCCTGGTGCAGCGTGTTCCACCACTGCACCGAAAAATAAATCACCGGCACGTTCACCACGCCCACCAGCGCCAGCAGCGCGCCGGCCTTGTCGGCCCGGCGCGGCTCGTCGATCGAGGCCTGCAGCGCCATGAAGCCCACGTACAGGAACAGCAGGATCAGCTCCGACGTCAGGCGCGCGTCCCAGACCCACCAGGCGCCCCAGGTCGGCTTGCCCCACAGGGCGCCGGTCCACAGCGCCAGCGCGGCGAACATGGCGCCGGTGGGCGCCAGCGCGCTCGCCATCATCGACGACAGGCGGGTGTTGAAGACCAGCCCGAGCCCGGCCCAGAAGGCCATCGCCAGGTAGATCACCATCGACAGCCAGGCGGCCGGCACGTGGACGAAGATGATGCGGTAGGCGTCGCCCTGCTGATGGTCGGTCGGGGCCACGAAAAAGCCGATGTACAGGCCGAGCACCGACAGCGCGACGGCCGCGGCCGCGCACCAGGGGATCAATTTTCCCGCCAATGGGAAAAAAGTCTGGGGCGAGGCGTATTTGAACCAGTTGATGCCGCGGGCGGCGCGCGCGCCGGAGAGCGAGTTGGGGGAGGTAGACACTGTCAGAATGATCCAAATAAAAGGTACTGCGACGATCCGATCCGGGCGGCAACAATTGCGGCGCCAGCCATGATAGCGGAATTCCCACAATTGAGAAGGCCGGCCCGCCCTGCCCGTTTGGCAGCAGCGCGGTTTCCCGTCTGGCGGCCAAGTGGGGCAATCTCACCACCGGCGCGCCCCGCGGCGGCGCCGGAGGGGCGTGCCCCAGCAGAGAAGGCAAGCTTCATGCCAAGCGCCGCGGGAGGCGGCCTATTCGAAGGCGATGCGCAGCGCGGCCGCCGTGGCCCACGGCGCCAGCGCCGCCGCGCCGGCCAGCACGCCGCCCAGCAACAGCAGGTGCGCGCTGCCGCCCAGGCCGCTGGCCTCGGCGCCGACCGCGCCGGCGCCGAAGATCAGCACCGGGATATACAGCGGCAGCACCAGCAGCGCCACCAGCACGCCGCCGCCGCGCACGCCCAAGGTCAGGGCGGCGCCGATGGCGCCGATCAGGCTCAGGATCGGCGTGCCGATCAGCAGGCTGAAAAACATCACCGCGATCGACTCGGCCGGCAGGTCGAACTGCACCGCCAAGAGCGGCGCCAGCAAGACCAGCGGCACGCCCGACACCAGCCAGTGCGCGACCACCTTGCCGATCACGATCAGGGTCAGGGGCTCGGCCGACAGCGCCATCTGTTCCAGCGTGCCGTCGGCGTAGTCGAGCGCGAACAGGCGCCCCAGCGCCAGCATCGAGGCCAGCAGGGCGGCGACCCAGACGATGCCGGGCGCCATGGTGCGCAGCAGGGCCGCCTCCGGCCCGACGCCGAGCGGAAACAGGCTGCAGACCATGATGAAGAAAAACAGCGTGGTCAAGACGTCGGAGCGGCGCCGGAACGCCAGCAGCAGGTCGCGCCGGATCACGCACATCAGGGCGCTCAGCATGCGCGCTCCCGGCTCAGGTCGAGCAGCAGCGCGCGCTGCGCCTTCAGCTCGATCTCCTGGTGGGTCGTGTAGAGCACCATGCCGCCGCCGGCCAGGTGCAAGTCGATGGTGCCGCACAGGGACGCCACGGCGTCCTTGTCGAGCGCGGTGAACGGCTCGTCGAGGATCCACAGCGGCGCCGCGTGGCCCAGTTGCAATCTGGCCAGCGCGACGCGCTTGCGCTGCCCCTGCGACAGGGCGCGGGTCGGCAGGTTGGCCGCGCGCGCCAGGCCGAGCTTGCCGAGCGCCTGGCAGGCCTGC
>JACMLV010000541.1 GCA_014379395.1 Burkholderiaceae bacterium | reverse complement strand
GCCATCCTGCACGCGCCGCTGGTGCAACTGATGACGAGCGAGAGAAAGCGCCTGCGCGACGGGCCGATGAAGGGCCAGGCCGGCTACGGCATGCAACTGGCCTCCTGCACGCTATGGGCGCCGGCCTGCACCACCGCGCTGTTCAAGGAGGCCTACCTGCCGGCGGTGACCGGCGGCCAGATCGGGCGCTTCGCCCTGTTCGCCCTGAGCGACAAGGCCGAGCAGGACGACCAGTGCGCCTGCATCTACAACAAGTCGCTGCTGTATCTGGTCTCCAACGCCTTCGAGGAGAAAGAACGCATTCCGCTGTTTCGCGACGGCGAGGCGCTGCTCGGCATGGAGCGCTTCATCTTGGCCGATCCGGAACTCAAGGCGCTGTTCGGGTCGGGCCAGGCCGATCTGGTGATCGCCCCCAACACCGATCCGGAGGGCGCGCCGGGGGCTTCGCAGGCGCGCCGCCACGGCGATTTCGACGACGACCACCACACCGTGATGGCGACCTTCGCCCGCATCGCCGCGGCGAGCGCGCCGGGGCGGCATGAGGCGGCGCATAAAGTTTCGCGTGCGGCGCCGCTGGCGCCGATCGACTTCCACGCCTCGCGATCGGCGTTGCGCCAGCGCCGGCAAACCATCGACGACCGCACCGGCGGCCGCCCGTCCTGTCGGACTTAGGCTCGTCGGCTGCAAAAATACCTGGACGGTCCATATTTCGCCGTTTTCTCGGCCAATAGCTCGCTATTGGCACTGTGAAACCGTCAAAATCTGGCCTCGCCCAGCTATTTTTTCGCTTCGACTCCCTAAGTCCGACAGCCTCCTAGGCGCGTTTGCCGTTCTTCACCGTCTTGGGGGCGGGCTCGCGCTTGGCCGGCTTCGAGTCGGCCGGATGCGCCGCGGATGCGGCGCCGATCGCGCTGGCGGCCTGCTCGGACGCCTTGACCAGATGGTCGTAGCCGCTGGTGGCCTGGCCGAATGCGTTGCGCAGCAGATCGAACATGCCGGCGTTGGGCGCCGGCGCCTTGTCCGCCAGGCTTTCAAATTGCTGCGTCAACTGCTGTTCGGTTACCGCGATGCTCGGTTGCAGCATGCGCAGATAATCCACCCCCGCGTCGAACACGATATGCGACAGTTGGCGCCCGTAGCCGAGTGTCTCGTCGACGGTCGGCGGCTGCGGCTCGGACGCGGTGGCGCGCGCCAGCGCCTGTTGCAGCGTGTGCATGTTCAGTTCGGTCACTTTGTTGAGCGTGTCGAGCGTCTTGGCGTTGAGCGCGGCGAACAGGCCCATCCGCGCCGACCATTGGGCTTCGATGGCGGTCGAGATATCGCTCGGAATGGCAGAAAACATAAAAAATCCCCCTGAAATGGCGATGCGAAAAACGCCACCTCAGTGAAATTCACGGGTGACGTGGTGGACATCGGCTTCAGTGTGGCCGTGCGGCAATTTTATTTCTATGATTTAGATCAAAATTTAACAACTTTTTTTGCTTGGACGACTTGACATCCAAAAGCCGTTCGGGGCGGATCGGCGCGCGGACGAAGCGGGGCCGCCGATCCGGGCTGTAGATGCTTGGCAGCAATGCCGGCGGCGATGATATATATTGTTGCTTTTTTGAATGGAACACCGCCCGATGTCGCGCGCCCAACGCCTGCTGAACCTGATGCAGATATTGCGCCGCCACCGCTATCCGGTGGCCGGCGCGGCCCTGTCGACCGAACTGGGAATCAGCCTGCGCACGCTGTACCGCGACATCGGCGCGCTGATCGAGCAGGGCGCGCGCATCGACGGCGCGCCCGGCCTCGGCTACCTGCTGCAGCCCGGCTTCACGCTGCCGCCGCTGATGTTCTCGGAAGAGGAGATCGAGGCGCTGGTGCTCGGCTCGCGCTGGGTCGCCACGCGCGGCG
>JACMLV010000540.1 GCA_014379395.1 Burkholderiaceae bacterium | reverse complement strand
CGATGCAGACGGTGCGCAAGCTGCTCGACGCGCGCCGCGGCGGCTTGTGAGCGTGGCCGCGTCCGCCCTGCCGCCGCAAACCCTGCTGCGCCAGTTCGACACCTGCCGCCTGATCCCGTCGCGCTTCGCCGAGCGCGATGATTCGGTGCTGGCCCCGCTGGCCGAGGACGGCGGCCACCTCCGCGATTTGTTCGAACTCGACAACGCCACCAACTTCCGCCTGGTGGCCGAATTCGGCCGCGCGCCCGGCATCGGCATCGACGAGCTGGTGTTCGGCGTGCCCCACTTTCGCATGATCAACGCCGCCTTCACCTACGCCCGGCCCGAGGGCAGCCGCTTCAACGACGGCGAGCGCGGCGCCTGGTATTGCGCCTTCGACATGCCAACCGCGCTGGCCGAGGTGGCCTTCCACAAGACCGTCGAATACCAGGAGATCGGGCGCTTCGACGACAGCGTCAGCTACCAGGCCCTGCTGGCCGACTTCAGCGCCGAGTTCCACGACCTGCGCCCCAGCGCCGGCGGGGCCGAAGGCGGCGCCAATGGGTTCGGCGCCTGCCTCGACCCGCGCAGCTACATCGCCTCGCAGCAGCTGGCGGCGACCTTGCTCGAGGCCGGCTCCATGGGCCTCGTCTTCCCCAGCGTGCGACGAAACGGCGGCACCAACCTGGCCTGCTTCCGCCCCGCCCTGGTGGGCAATGTGCGCAAGGGCGACTCCTATTGTTTGACGTGGCAGGGCACGCCGGTCCCGCGCGTCGAGGCGCTTTGAGCGGCGCAGCGGCCGCGGCCCTAATGCCGTTCAGAGGCGCACAGCCAAAAAAGGTGGGCGGGGCCGCCCACCCTACGATTTCCGACGGTTACAACTCGACCAGCCGGTGCGCCGCGCGCATCTGCGACAGCGCCAGATGGGCCGAGGCCAGATTGGTGGCGCAAGCGACGTTGTGCACGTCGCAGGCGCGCACCAACGCGTTGATGTCGGGCTCGTGCGGCTGGGGCGTCATCGGGTCGCGCAGGAAAATGACGCAATCGATCCGGCCCTCGACCAACAGCGAACCGATCTGCAAGTCGCCGCCGAACGGGCCGGAAAGCTTGCAGTCGACCGTCAGGCCGAGCTCGTCGATCAGGCGCCGGCCGGTGGTGCCGGTGGCGGACAAGGCGCACGCGCGCAGGAAATCGAGGTAGTCGCGCGCCAGCCCGATCATGTCGTCTTTTTTCTTGTCGTGGGCGATCAGCGCGATGCGCGTTTTCACGCCGGGCGCGGCGATGGGCGCGCTCATGATTCGGGCAGCGCTTCTTCGCGCCATTGCAAGCCGTCGCGGCCGATGAGCGCGCTGGCCGCGGCCGGCCCCCAGGTGCCGGACGCATAGGGGATCGGTTCGGTTTCCTCGCGCTCCCAGTGATGCAATATCGGCTCGACCCAGTCCCATGCCGCCTCCAGCTCGTCGCCGCGCATGAACAGCGTCAGTTGCCCGCGCAGCACATCGAGCAGCAGTCTTTCATAGGCCTCCATGCGCGGCGCCTTGAACGTCTCCAGGAAATCGAGGGCCAGTTCGACCGGCTTCAGGCGCATGCTGTCGCCCGGTGTTTTCGCCATCAGGTTCAGGGTCAGCCCTTCGTCGGGCTGCAGGCGGATCACCAGGCAGTTCGGCTCGAAGCTGCCGGCCGGCTGGGCGAAGATCGAATGCGGAATCGGCTTGAAGCGGACCACGATTTCGGCCAGCCGGTCCGGCATGCGCTTGCCGGTGCGCAGGAAAAACGGCACGCCGGCCCAGCGCCAGGTGTTGATTTCGGCTTTCAAAGCGACGAAGGTCTCGGTGCGCGAAGCGGGCACGGCGCCCGGCTCGTCGCGATAGCCCGGCACGGCGACGCCTTCGACGTAGCCGGCCCGGTATTGGCCGCGCACGACATCCTGCTTGAGCGTGGCCGCCGTGAACGGTTTCAAGGAGCGCAGCACTTGCAGCTTCTGGTCGCGCACCGCGTCCGGCGCGATGGACATCGGCGGCTCCATGGCGACGATGCACAACAACTGCAACAGATGATTTTGGAGCATGTCGCGCAAGGCGCCCGAGCTGTCGTAGTAGCCCATCCGGTTGCCCACGCCGAGATCTTCCGCGATCGTGATCTGGACGTCGGAGATCCACTCGCGCCGCCACAGCGACTCGAACAGGATGTTGCCAAAGCGCAGGGCGAGCAGGTTCTGCACGGTTTCCTTGCCCAGGTAGTGGTCGATGCGGAAGATCTGCGACTCGCTAAACACCTGGCCGACCTCGGCGTTGATTTGGCGGGCGCTGGCCAGGTCGCGGCCGAGCGGCTTTTCCAGCACCACGCGCGAATTGGGCGTGGCCAGGCCGCAGCCGGCCAGGTTGTGGCAAATCCTGGCGAACAGGCTGGGCGGCGTGGCCAGGTAAAACACGCGGGTCTGGCCGGCGTCGGCGCGCAGGTGCTCCACCAGCGCCGGGTAGGCGTCGGCGTCGGCGACATCCAGACTCAAGTACGACAGACGGCCCTTGAAGGCCTCCCAGCGCGCGTCGTTGACGGCGCCGCGCTCGATGTGGATGCGCGAGCTGGCGTCGATCTCGGCGAAAAATTGCGCCTGCGTCCAGTCGTTGCGGCCGACGCAGATGATGCGCGCGGACGGCGGAAAATTGCCGGCGCAGTCGCGCCAGAACAGGGCCGGCAGCAACTTGCGCATGGCCAGGTCGCCGCTGCCGCCGAACAGGACCATATCGAAATCATTAATATTCATCTTGGCATTGCCCTTGCGTGGTGGTGATTCGAAAAATTCGTCCGGCGGCCCCGTCCCGGAGCGCGCTAGTCGACATAGGCGTGCTCGGCCAGTCCCGCCACCGCCACCCGCACCGAGAGCAGGCAACCGGACAGCGGATAGGCGGCCAGTTCCTCGGCCGGGCGGCGCGCGCTGGCGCTGGTGATGTAGAGCGTGCGCAAGTCGTCGCCGCCGAAGGCCAGCATGGTCGGACAGCGCAGCGGCAGCGCGATGCGCAGCAGGACCTCGCCCGCCGGCGACAGACGCAGCAGGCAACCGCCCTCATACATCGCGCACCAGTACGCGCCTTCGCTGTCGACCGCGGCGCCATCCGGACGGCCGCCGTAGTCGCCGTCGCGCAGGCTGGAAAATTGGCGCAGGACGCGCGGCGCGGATGCCTGTCCGCTGGCCGGATCGAAGGCGTAGCGGCGGATCAGGTGCGCGCTGGTGTCGGCGTGGTACAGGGTGCGCTGGTCGGGGCTGAACGCCAGGCCGTTCGACACCGTGATGTCCGACCAGTGGCGCCGCAGCGTGCCGCGCTCGAGGCAGTACATCGCCGCGCGCGGCGCGTCGCGCGGCTCGTACATGGAGCCGACCCAGAAGCGGCCGGCGGCGTCGCAGCGGCCGTCGTTGAAGCGCGCGCTGCGCACGTCGTAGGGCGCCGGGGCGAGCTGCGTCAGGCTGCCATCGGCCAGGTTCAGGCGCGCGAAACCGGTGCGCAGGGCGACGATCAGATTGCCGGTCGTATCGCGCGCGATGCAGCCGGGCTCGGACGGCATCGGCCAGAACCGGTGCGCGCCGCTGGCGGGATCGAGCCGGTGGACCGCGCAGGCGACGTTGTCGACCCAATACAACACGGCTTGCCGCGCATCCCAGAGCGGGCACTCGCCCACTTGCATCGCCGGCGCGAATGCGAGCCGAACCTGCGCCGCCGAGGCCATGCCGCCCGTCACGCGTGCGCCCCGCTCAAGCTGGCCCGGGCCAGCGCGATCAAGCCGTTGGTCGAGCAGTCGTGCAGCGCGGGCTGGGCGGCGGCGGTCAATTCGGACTGGATGTTCTTGGCCAGCACTTTGCCCAGCTCCACCCCCCACTGGTCGAAACTATTGATGCCCCACAGCACCCCTTGCACGAACACCTTGTGCTCGTACAGGGCGATCAGGGCGCCCAGCGTGGCCGGCGTGAGCGCGTCCATCAAAATGGTGTTGCTGGGCCGGTTGCCGGAAAACGCCCGGTGCGGCACCAGCATCTCGATCTCCGCCGCCGCCATCCCTTGCGCCTGCATCTCGGCGCGCACCTCGGCGGCGCTCTTGCCGCGCATAAATGCCTCCGACTGGGCGAAGCAATTGGCCAGCAAGGCGGCGTGGTGGTCGGCCAAGGTGTGCTGCGGTTCGAGCGCGGCGATGAAATCGACCGGCGTGATATCGGTTCCTTGATGCAATAACTGGAAATACGCGTGCTGGCCGTTGGTGCCGGCGTCGCCCCAGACGATGGGGCAGCTGGCCACTTCCAGCACGGCGCCGTCGGCGGCGACGTGCTTGCCATTGCTCTCCATTTCGAGTTGCTGCAAAAAGGCCGGGAACATCGCCAGATCCTGTTGGTACGGCGCGATCGAGAGCGAGGCGCAGCCGAGGAAATTGCGGTTCCACACGCCCAGCAGCGCCAGCAGGGCCGGCATGTTCTGTTCGATCGGCGCGCTGCGGAAGTGCTGATCCATCTGGTGCGCGCCCTGCAGGAAGTCGGAGAACTGCTCGAAGCCCAACGCCAGCGCGACCGGCAGTCCGATCGCCGACCAGACCGAATAGCGCCCGCCGACCCAATCCCAGAACGGGAACATGTTGACCGCGTCGATGCCGAACTCCTCGACCGCGGCCAGATTGGTCGACACCGCGACGAAATGGCGCGGCAGGTCGGCCAGCGCGCCCTTGCTCAAGAACCAGGCGCGCGCCGACTGCGCGTTCATCAAGGTCTCCATCGTGGTGAAGGTCTTCGAGGTGACGATGAACAGCGTCGTTTCCGAATCGAGCCGGGACAGCACCGCCTCGAGCGCGTGACCATCGACGTTCGAGACGAAATGCAGGTTCAGGCGCGGATGGGAATAGGCGCGCAAGGCGGCGCACGCCATCTTCGGCCCGAGGTCGGAGCCGCCGATGCCGATATTGACGATGTCGGTGATGGGCTTGCCGGTGTGGCCCAGCCACGCGCCCGAGCGGACCTGCTCGGTAAACACCCGCATGCGCTCCAGAACGGCGTGCACATCCCGGTTCACATCGCGGCCATTGACCCACAGCGGCGTGCCGGGCGGCGCCCGCAACGCGGTGTGCAGCACGGCGCGGTGCTCGGTCAGATTGATGTGCTCGCCGTCAAACATCGCGTCGCGCCGGGTTTCGACGCCGCGCTCGCGCGCCAGCGCGGACAGCAGGCGCAAGGTGGTGTCGTCCAGGCGGTTTTTCGAGTAATCCAAAAACAGGCCGGCGGCGCGGATCGACAGGTGTTCGAAGCGCTGCGCGTCGGCGGCGAACAAATCCGACAACTCCCAATCTTTGGCGCTGTCGAGATGG
>JACMLV010000539.1 GCA_014379395.1 Burkholderiaceae bacterium | reverse complement strand
GGCGGTGGCGGTGCCGGTGGCCGCCGCCTTCGACGGCACGAACACGTCGCGCAGCGCCTCCGGACTCTGGGCGTAGCGCCGCGCGACCTCCATGATGACGTGGTACTGATTCAGCTCGTCGTAGATGGTGGCGACCTGGCGCTGGCCGAAGCTGTTATAGAGCGCGTTGTCGACGTCGCGCACGCTGATGCCGCGCCGCGCCGCGCTGTCCTTGTCGATATTGACGAAGGTTTCAACGCCGTTCTCGGACTGGTCGCTGTCAACGTCGGTGAGCGCGCCCTGCCCCTTCATCGCGTCGGCCAGCCGGCCGGCCCACAGCTTCAGGTCGGCCCGGTTGTCGCTCTTGAGCGTGTACTGGTAGGTCGAGCTGCTTTGCCGCCCGCCCATGCGCAAGTCCTGCACCGGATTCAAAAACAGCGACACGCCGGTGACCTTCGCCAGCTGCGGGCGCAGGCGCGCGATGACGGCCTGGCCGGCCTCGGTGCGCTCGCTGGCCGGCACCAGATTGATGAACAGGAAGCCGCCGCCGGCGCGTCCGCCGCCGGTGAAGCCGACCACGGTGGCGACGGCCGGATCGCGCCGGATGATGTCAACCAGCTGGCGCAGCTTGCCCTGCATCGCCTGGAACGAGATGCTCTGGTCGGCGCGCAGGCCGCCGTTGATCTGGCCGGTGTCCTGCTGCGGAAAAAAGCCCTTCGGCGCGGCGCTGAACAGGTACACGTTCAGGCCGACCACGAAGGCCAGGATCAGCATCACCAAGCCCGCGCTCGAGAGCGCCCAGTCCAGGCTGCGCTCATACATGCGCAGCATGGAATCGAAGCCGCGCTCGGCCCAGCGCGCCACGCGGCCGGGCGGCTTATCAGGCCGGCCGGGTTTGAGCAGCCAGGCGCACATCATCGGCGTGGTGGTGAGCGAGATCACCAGCGAGATCAAGACCGCCGCCGACAGCGTGACGGCGAATTCGCGGAACAATCGCCCGACCTGGCCGCCCATGAATAGCAGCGGAATGAAGACCGCCACCAGCGACAGGCTGATCGACAGCACCGTGAAACCGACTTCGCGCGCGCCCAGCAGCGCCGCCTCGAAGCGCTCCATGCCGGCCTCGATGTGGCGCGCGGTGTTTTCCAGCACCACGATGGCGTCGTCGACGACGAAGCCGGTCGCCACCGTCAGCGCCATCAGGCTCAAATTATTCAGGCTGAAGCCGAGCAGATACATCACGCCGAAGGTGCCCAGCAGCGACACCACGGTGGCCACCGCCGGGATGACGGTGGCGCGCGCGCTGCGCAGGAAGGCGCTGACCACCGCCACCACCAGCAGGATCGAGATGAGCAGCGTGATTTCGATCTCGTGCAGCGAGGCGCGGATCGAGTTGGTGCTGTCGGAGGCCACCTGCAGGCGCACGTCCTGCGGCAACTGCGCCTGCAACTGCGGCAGCAAGGCGCGCACCGCGTCGACCGTCTCGATCACGTTGGCGCCCGGCTGGCGCGTGATCAAGACGATCACCGCCGGGTCGCCGTTGAACAGGCCGAGCGTGTTGGCGTTCTCGACGCCGTCGACCACCTCGGCCACGTCGGCCAGGCGGATCGCGGCGCCGTCGCGCCAGGCCACCACCAGCTGCCGGTAGTCGGCCGCGCTGCGCCCGCCGCTCGCATCCATCGGGCTGGAATAGATTTGCAGGCGGCGCGCGTCGCCCTCGATGGCGCCCTTGGGCCGATTGGCGTTGCTGGCCTGGAGCGCGGCGCGCACGTCCTCCATCGCCACGCCGTAGCGGTTGAGCGCGTACGGCAGCAGCTCGACGCGCACCGCCGGCAGCGAGCCGCCGCCCAGCTCGACGTCGCCGACGCCCTTCACCTGCGCCAGCTTTTGCTGCACCAGGTTCGACACCGCCTCGTACACCTGGCCCGGGCTGCGCGTCTTGGAAGTGAGCGCCAGGATGATCACCGGCGCGTCCGACGGGTTGGCCTTGCGGTAGGTCGGATTGCTGCGCAGCGTGGCCGGCAGGTCGGCGCGGGCCGCGTTGATGGCCGCCTGCACCTCGCGCGCGGCGCTGTCGATCTTGCGGTTCAAGTCGAATTGCAGGTTGATGCGGGTGCTGCCGCTGCCCGAGCTGGAGGTGATCTCGTTGACGCCGGCGATCACGCCGAGGCGCCGCTCGAGCGGCGTGGCGACCGCCGTCGCCATCGTGTCCGGGCTGGCGCCGGGCAGGTTGGCCGACACCGAGATGGTCGGGAAATCGACCTGCGGCAGCGGCGACACCGGCAGCGCGAAAAAGGCGCCGACGCCGGCCAGCGCGATGCCGATCGTCAGCAGCACGGTGGCGATCGGGCGCCGGACAAAAGGCGCGGACAGGTTCACGCCGCGCCCCCGCCCTGCGGCTCGGCAGTTTGGTCGCGGCCCCGGCGCGCTTTCCAGCGTCGCCCAAGGCGATCGAAACCGAGGTAGATCACCGGCGTGGTGAACAGGGTCAGCATCTGGCTGACGATCAGGCCGCCGAAAATCGACAGGCCGAGCGGGCGGCGCAGTTCGGCGCCCTCGCCCCAGCCCAGCATCAACGGCAGCGCCGCGAACAGCGCCGCCATGGTCGTCATCAGGATCGGCCGGAAGCGCAGCAGCGCGGCCTGGTGGATCGCCTCCTGCGGCGTCTTGCCCTGTTCGCGCTCGGCCTCGATGGCGAAGTCGATCATCATGATCGCGTTCTTCTTGACGATGCCGATCAGCAGAATGATGCCGATGATGCCGATCACGCCCAGATCCTGGCCGCTGACCATCAGCGCCAGCAGCGCGCCGACTCCGGCCGAGGGCAGCGTCGAGAGGATCGTCAGCGGGTGGATGTAGCTCTCGTAGAGCACGCCAAGCACGATGTAGACGCAGACCACGGCGGCCAGGATCAGCCAGAGCTGGTTCGACAGCGAGTTCTGGTAAGCGCCGGCCGCGCCGAGGAAGGTCAGGCTGACCGACGGCGGCAGCGCCACGTCGAGCGCGGCCTGGCGGATCGTGTCGACCGCGTGGCCGAGCGAGACGCCGGGCGCGGCGTCGAAGCCGAGCGTGGTGGCCGGATACTGCGCGACGTGGGTGATTTGCAGCGGCGCCTGTTTCTCGGTGATGGTGGCGATCGCCGACAAGGGCGTCGGCTTGCCCGAGCCGGTGCGCAGTTGCAGCGCGCCGAGCGACTCGGGCGTCGTCAAGGTGCCGGGCTGCGCCTCGAGGATCACGCGGTATTGATTGGTCTCGGTGAAGATGGTCGAGACGATGCGCTGGCCGAAGGCGTTGTAGAGTGCGTCGTCGATGGCGGCCGCCGTCACCGCCAGGCGCGCGGCGCTGTCGCGGTCGATGCGGATATCGACCGCCGCGCCGGTCGCGCCGGCGTCCGACACCACGTTGCGCAGCGCGTCCTGGCGCCGCATCTGCTGCGTCAGCCGCCCGGCCCACAGGTTGACGGTGGCGCTGTCGGCCCCTTCCAGCGAGACGCGGTACTGGGTCGGGCCGGTCTCGGCGTCGATGGTCAAGTCCTGCGTCGGCTGCAAATACAGCGTCACGCCGGCCACCTTGGCGGCGCGCTCGCGCAGCCGGTCCATGATGGCCTGCTGGTCGCCGCGCGAACGCTTCAGGTTGATCAGCATGCGGCCGGTGTGCAGCATCGTGTTGTTGGCGGCGTCGACGCCGACCACGGAGCTGAGCGACTCGACCTCCGGGTCTTCCAGAATCGCCCGCGCGGCGGCCTGCTGCAACTGCGCCATGCGCGCATACGACACCGACTGCGCCGCCTCGACCCGGGCCTGCAACTGGCCGGTGTCCTGGGTCGGGAACAGGCCCTTCGGAATCCACACGTACAGCGCCACCGTCAGCAGCAGCGTCGCCAGCGCGACGATCAAGGTCAGGCCCTGGCGCGCCAGCACCCACGTCAGCGCGCGGTCGTAGTGATCGATCACGCCGTCAAAATAGGCTTGCGCGCGCACGCCGAAGCGGCTTGGCTTTTCGTCGGCCCGGCTCTTCAGCCAGCGCGCCGACATCATCGGCACCAGCGTCAGGGACACCACCGCCGAGATCAGGATCGTGATCGCCAGCGCGACGGCGAATTCGCGGAACAGGCGCCCGACCACGTCGCCCATGAACAGCAGCGGAATCAGCACCGCGATCAGCGACACCGTCAGCGAGATGATGGTGAAGCCGATCTGCGCGGCGCCCTTGATGGCGGCCGCCATCGGCGTCTCGCCTTCCTCGATGTGGCGGGCGATGTTCTCGATCATGACGATGGCGTCGTCGACCACGAAGCCGGTGGCGATGGTGAGCGCCATCAGGCTCAGGTTGTTCAGGCTGTAGCCCAGCAGGTACATCGCGCCGCAGGCGCCGATCAGCGAAATCGGCACCGCCAGGCTGGCGATGATGGTGGCGCGCAGGCTGTGCAGGAAGGCGAAGATGACCAGCACCACCAGCGCCACGGCCAACAGCAACTCGATCTCGACGTGTTCGACCGAGGCGCGGATGCCGGTGGTGCGGTCGCTCAGCACATCGACCCGCAACGCGCCCGGCAGGCCTGCCTGCAATTCCGGCAGGCGTGCCTTGATCGCGTCCACGGTGGCGATCACGTTGGCGCCCGGCTGGCGCTGCACGTTCAGGATGATGGCCGGCGTCAGGCCGGACCAGGCGCCGAGCTTGACGTTCTCGGCGCTGTCGACCACCTGCGCCACCTCCGACAGGCGCACCGGCGCGCCGTTCTTGTAGGCGACGATCAGGTTGCGGTAGTCGGGCGCGGTCAGCAACTGGTCGTTGGCGTTGATGCTGAAGGCGCGCGTCGGGCCGTCGAAGCTGCCCTTGGCGCTGTTGGCGTTGGCCGCCGAAATGGCGCTGCGCAGCGTGTCCAGGCCGAGCCCGTAGGACGCCAGCGCGCGCGTGTCGGCCTGGATCCGCACGGCAGGGCGCTGGCCGCCGCTCAGCGTCACCAAGCCGACGCCGGACACCTGGCTGATCTTCAAGGCCAGGCGCGTGTTGACGATGTTTTGCACTTCCGTCAGCGGCATCGTCTCGGACGTGATGGCGAGCGTCAGCACCGGCGCGTCGGCCGGGTTGACCTTGGCGTAGACCGGCGGTGCCGGCAGGTCGGTCGGCAGCAGCGAGCCGCCGGCGTTGATGGCGGCCTGCACCTCCTGCTCGGCCACGTCGAGCGTCTGGCCGAGGCCAAATTGCAGCGTGACGATGGAGACCCCGGCCGCGCTGGTCGAACTCATGCGCTGCAAGCCGGCCATCTGGCCGAACTGGCGCTCGAGCGGCGCGGTGACGGTTTGCGCCATCACCTCCGGGCTCGCGCCGGGATACAGGGTCTGCACCTGGATGGTCGGGAAATCGACTTGCGGCAGCGCCGACAGCGGCAGGAATTTGAAGCCGACGATCCCGGCCAGCACGATCGCCACCATCAGCAGCGCGGTGGCGACCGGGCGCGCGATGAACGGGCCGGAGGGGTTCATCGCGATGCTCCCATGACGTCAACGTCCCGTGCAGGGTGGGCGGGGCCACCGTTGGCGGGGCCACCGTTGGCACGGTTTTGTGTCCACGCGGTGCGTGCATCCGCGTGGGCACAAAACCAAAACCGTG
>JACMLV010000538.1 GCA_014379395.1 Burkholderiaceae bacterium | reverse complement strand
GGCTGCAAAAATACCTGGACGGTCCATATTTCGCCGTTTTCTCGGCCAATAGCTCGCTATTGGCACTGCGAAACCGTCAAAATCTGGCCTCGCCCAGCTATTTTTTCGCTTCGACTCCCTAAGTCCGACAGCCTCCTAGCAACCTGGCGGCGCCCGCAGCGGCGGCGCGCGAAATTTAGCTCTGGCGGGCTAAGCCGTAGGTGTGCTATCGAGGCACGCTAGCCGGTATAATGTTCGGTTCATATTCACTATTGGCCGCACATCATGCAAGATAAATATAGTCCCGCCGAAGTCGAACAAGCCGCCCAGGCGCACTGGAAGGCGATCGACGCCTATAAAGCGGTCGAGCACGACCCGCGTTTCCCGAAAGGCAAGTACTACGCTTGCTCGATGCTGCCTTACCCTTCGGGCAAGCTGCACATGGGCCACGTGCGCAACTATACGATCAACGACGTGATGTACCGCTACCTGCGCATGAACGGCTACAACGTCCTCATGCCGATGGGCTGGGACGCCTTCGGCATGCCGGCCGAGAACGCGGCGATGGCCAACAACGTGCCGCCGGCGCAATGGACCTACGCCAACATCGCGCACATGAAGCAGCAGATGGAGTCGATGGGCCTGGCGATCGACTGGTCGCGCGAGATGACCGCCTGCAAGCCGGAATACTACAAGTGGAACCAGTGGATGTTCCTCAAGATGCTCGAAAAGGGCATCATCTACAAGAAGACCGGCACCGTGAACTGGGACCCGATCGACCAGACCGTGCTGGCCAACGAGCAGGTCGTCGACGGCCGCGGCTGGCGCTCGGGCGCCTTGATCGAAAAGCGCGAAATCCCGATGTACTACGCGCGCATCACCGACTACGCCGAAGAGCTGCTCGAATACGTCGACACCAAGCTGCCGGGCTGGCCCGAGCGCGTGCGCACCATGCAGACCAACTGGATCGGCAAGTCGACCGGCGTGCGCTTCGCCTTCCCGCACCAGATCAAGGACGCCTCCGGCGCCGCCATCAACGACGGCAAGATGTTTGTGTTCACCACCCGCCCCGACACCATCATGGGCGTGACCTTCTGCGCCGTGGCGCCGGAGCACGCGCTGGCCACGCACGCCGCGCAAACCAACCCGGCGCTGGCGGCCTTCATCGCCGAGTGCAAGCTGGGCAGCGTGATCGAGGCCGACATGGCGACGATGGAGAAGAAGGGCATGCCGACCGGCCTGTTCGTCACCCATCCGTTGACCGGCGCGCAGGTCGAGGTCTGGGTCGGCAACTACGTCCTGATCACCTACGGCGATGGCGCCGTGATGGGCGTGCCGGCGCACGACGAGCGCGACTTCGGCTTCGCCAAAAAATACAATTTGCCGATCAAGCAGGTGGTCGCGGTCGAAGGCAAGGAGTTCTCGCTCGACGCCTGGCAGGAATGGTATGGCGACAAGGACAACTGCGTCTGCGTCAACTCCGGCAAATACGATGGCTTGAACTACGGCGCCGCGCTGGAGGCGATCGCCTTTGATCTCGGCGCGCTCGGCCTGGGCGAGAAGAAAGTCACGTTCCGCCTGCGCGACTGGGGCATCTCGCGCCAGCGCTATTGGGGCACGCCGATCCCGATGATCCACTGCGCCGACTGCGGCGTGGTGCCGGTGCCGGAAAAAGACCTGCCGGTGGTGCTGCCGGAAGACTGCGTGCCGGACGGCACCGGCAATCCGCTCAACAAGCACGAAGCCTTCCTCAAGTGCGACTGCCCGCAGTGCGGCAAGCCGGCGCGCCGCGAGACCGACACGATGGACACCTTCGTCGATTCGTCGTGGTACTACATGCGCTACACCTCGCCCGGCAGCAACGAGTCGATGGTGGATGCCCGCAACGACTACTGGATGCCGATGGACCAGTACATCGGCGGCATCGAGCACGCCGTCATGCACCTGTTGTACGCGCGCTTCTGGACCAAGATCATGCGCGACTTCGGCCTGGTCAAGTTCGACGAGCCGTTCGTCAACCTGCTGACCCAGGGCATGGTGCTCAACGAGACCTACTACCGCGAAGACGCGGCCGGCAAAAAGACCTGGTTCAACCCGGCCGAGGTCGCGCTGACGTTGGATGAAAAGGGCCGGCCGCAGGCCGCCACCCTGAGCGCCGACGGCCAGCCGGTGCAGATCGGCGGCACCGAGAAGATGTCGAAGTCGAAGAACAACGGCATCGACCCGCAAGCCCAGATCGAGCAGTTCGGCGCCGACACCGCGCGCCTGTTCACGATGTTCGCCTCGCCGCCGGAGCAGACCTTGGAATGGTCGGACAGTGGCGTCGAGGGCGCCAGCCGCTTCCTGCGCCGCGTGTGGGCGTTCGGCTACGCGCAGCAGGTGCGCATCGCCGTCGCGCTGGGCAGCGAGCCGGCGCCGGCCGCCAGCGAGCCGCAGAAGACGCTGCGCCGCGAGCTGCACAAGATCTTGCAGCAGGCCGACTACGACTTGAAGCGCATCCAGTACAACACCGTGGTGTCGGCCTGCATGAAGATGCTCAACACGCTGGAGTCGGCCAAGCTGGACGACAGCGCCGCCTCGCAGGCCTTGATCGCCGAGGGCTTCTCGATCTTCCTGCGCCTGCTCAATCCGGTCGCGCCGCACATCACCCACGTGCTGTGGCAGGAGCTCGGCTACGCCGGCGTGCACGGCGACTTGCTCAACGCGCCGTGGCCGCAGGTCGATCCGCAGGCGCTCGAGCAGGCCGAGATCGAGATGATGATCCAGGTGAACGGCAAGCTGCGCGGCTCGATCACGGTGGCCAAGGACGCCGACAAGGCCAGCATCGAAGCGCAGGCGCTCGCGTGCGAGAGCGTGCGGAAGTTCATCGAGTCCACGCCGAAGAAGATCATCGTCGTGCCCGGGAAACTGATCAGCATTGTGGTGTAAGCGATGAAACCGACCCTGCCGAGCGGTACAAACTGGCGCAACGCCGCGCTGGCCATCGGGCTGGCGCTGCTCCTGTCGGCTTGCGGCTTTCATCTGCGCGGCTCGGACGGCTCCTATAACCTGCCGTTCGCCAGCGTCTACATCAACCTGCCCGCCAGCTCGCCGCTGGCGATCGACTTGAAGCGCAACATCCGCGGCACCGGCGCGACCGCCATCGCGGCCGATCCGGCCGGCGCGGACGGCGTGGTCGAGGTGATCAGCGATCCGGAGGCGACGCGCGGCAAGAGCATCCTCTCGCTCAACAACAACGGCCGGGTGCGCGAATACCTGCTCAGCTACACGATCGTGTTCCGGGTCCGCGACCGGAAGGGCAATGAACTTCTGGCGCCGACCCAGATCGGGCTGACGCGCCCGATCACCTTCAACGAAACCCAGTTGCTGGCCAAGGAGACCGAGGAGGCGCAGCTGTACCGCGACATGCGCGCCGACCTGGTGCAGCAGATGATGCGGCGCATGGCGCACATCAAGCCGGTGCTGCCGGCCATGTCGGTCGCGCCGGCCCAGCTGTAGCCGTTATGCAACTGCGGCTCGAAGCGCTCGACGGCCACCTCGCAAAGCCGCTGGCGCAACTGTATGTGATCACCAGCGACGAGCATCTGCTGGCGCTGGAGGCGGCCGACAAGATCCGCGCCGCCGCGCGCGCCCAGGGCTATGGCGAGCGCGAGGTGCTCAGCGTCGAGCGCAGCTTCAAGTGGGGCGAGCTGCTGGCGGCGAACCAGGAACTGTCGCTGTTCGGCGACAAGAAGCTGATCGAGCTGCGCATCCCGAGCGGCAAGCCGGGCAAGGACGGCGGCGCCGCGCTGCAGCAGTACGCCAAGGACCTCAGCCCGGACAACCTGACCCTGATCACCCTGCCCAAGCTGGACTGGGCGACGCAGAAGGCGGCCTGGGTCGCGGCCTTGCAGCAGGCCGCCGTCTACATCGACATCGCGCCGGTCGAACGGGCCCAGCTGCCCGGCTGGATCGCGGCGCGCCTGGCGCAGCAGGGCCAGAGCGCCGAGCGCGGCGCTCTGGCCTTCATCGCCGAGCGGGTCGAGGGCAACCTGCTGGCGGCCCATCAGGAGATATTGAAACTGGGCCTGCTGCACCCGGCCGGCAAGCTGTCCGACGAGCAGGTGCGCGACGCGGTGCTGAACGTGGCGCGCTACGACGTGTTCAAACTGTCCGAGGCGATGCTGGGCGGCGACCCGGCCCGGCTGGTGCGCATGCTCGAGGGCTTGAAGGGCGAGGGCGAGGCGCTGCCGCTGGTCTTATGGGCGGTCGCCGAAGAAATCCGCACGCTGTTAAAATTGAAGGCCGGCATGGCGCAGGGCAGGCCGCTCGGCGCCCTGCTCAAGGAATACCGGATCTGGGGCCCGCGCGAACGCATGATGGAGCCGGCGCTGCGCCGCATCGCGCTGCCGACCTTGGAGGCGGCGCTGCGGCAGGCGGCCCAGGTCGACAAGATGGTCAAGGGCCTGCGCGCCAAGGCTTACGCCGGCGACGCCTGGGACGCCATGCTGCAACTGGCGCTCAGCGTGGCGCGCGGCTAGAAATAAGTAGGGTGGGCACCTTTTGTGCCCACGCGGTAGAGCACAGCGTGGGCACAAAAACGTACCCACCCCACGCGAATCGAGGCAAATCGAGGACAAGATGGACATCAAACAGTACATGGAACAAGTCGGGCGCCAGGCGCGCATCGCATCGCGCGCGATGGCGCGCGCCGACAGCGCCACCCGCAACCGCGCCCTGAGCCTGATCGCCGCCGCCATCGAGCGCGACGCCGAACTGCTGCGCGCGGCCAACCAGCT
>JACMLV010000537.1 GCA_014379395.1 Burkholderiaceae bacterium | reverse complement strand
GTTCTGGTTCAGGGTCATCAGCACCGCCATGTCCTTCTTCGGCCCGCCGATGCCCAGTTGCACGCCGTAGACCAGGCCGTAGAGCACGTGCGCGGCGTCCAGCTCGCCATTGATCAGCTTGTCGCGCACGCGGGCCCAGGACGCTTCCCGGCTCAACTCGATCTTGATGCCGTACTTGCGGTCGAAGCCCAGCGCCGCCGCCACCACCAGCGCGGCGCAGTCGGTCAGCGGCAGGAAACCGATGCGCACGACTTCCTTTTCCGGGCGGTCGGAACCGGCCACCCAGGCGAGCGCTGCCGCCGCGCCTAACATGTCCGCCCCACTGTGCCCGCCTGCGCGGCCCGCTGCCGTTTGCATTCCATCGCCATTTCCTTAATTCGGTCGAAAAAAAAAGCGTCCCCGCACGAAAACGATCGTGCAAAATAGACGCCTTTGTCTGGTTGGGCCCCGCCGCCGTTGGCCGGGCCGTCATGCGCAACGCTGCGCACAGGTTTCATTGAGCAAGGAGCGTGCCAAGCGTTGCGCGGGCGGGATTTTGGCAGGATTCGGGCAGGATTCGGGCGGAATTCGTGATTCTTGAAGGAAACGTCGCCCAGCGGGGGCGTCCAGCCCGTCGACCGGCTGCTGCGGCGCACCAAAATTGTGCCGCGCACCCGTTTCGGGCGTCGGCGCCACACAAAATACCTGCACCGCCAGGATGGTTACCCGAGCAAATCCTCGACGTCGAGGATGCGCTGGGCGATCTCGGCCAGCTTCAGGTTCTTGTTCATGGCCATGCTGCGCAATTTTTGGTAGGCCTGGTCCTCGGACAATTGGTTGCGCGCCATCAGCAGGCCCTTGGCGCGCTCGATGACCTTGCGCTCGGCCAGCTTGTGCTTGGTGTCCGACAGCTCGGCGAGCAGCTTTTGCTCCTGGCGGAAGCGCGCCATGGCGACGTTGAGCACCGGCTTGATGCGCTCGGCCTGCAGGCCGGCCACGATGTAGGCCGAGACGCCGGCGGCCATCGCCGCGTCCATGCTGGAGGTGGCGTCGTCCTCGGTGAACATGACGATCGGGCGGCGCTCGTCGCGGGTGGCGATGACGATGTGCTCGAGCACGTCGCGCGCGTCCGATTCGGCGTCGATGATGATCATGTCGGGCTGCAATTGGGCGATGCGCTCGGGCAGGTACAGGTCGGCCGGCAGCGAGGCGACCATGTCGAAGCCGGCCTCGAGCAGGCCGATGCGCAAGGCGTCGCCGCGCCGCGCCTGCGCCGCCAGCGAAGCGTCGTTCTCCTCGCCGGGATGGATGATGGTGTTGACGACGACGATGCGCAATTTGCGCAGCGGCGGCGTGGTGTGCTTAGACGTCATGGGGTGCGGGGGGAGCCATCGGCTGCTTTCGTTCTCGGGTTGTCAGGCATGCGCCCGGCCAAGCACATGCAAGAATCAAACCATGCCCGGCAAGCGCATGATACTGCGTTCGCCGCCGTGGCGCAGAAGGCGGCCCGGAAACGCCGGCACGCCCTCCCCCGGCGCTGGTCAGCGCGCCAGAATCAGGCGCAAGCCGAGCGCCACGAAAATCGCGCCGGCGACCCGGTCGAGCCAGAGGCCGGCGCGCCGATGGCGCTTGATCCATTTGCCGATGGCGCCGGCGAAATAGCCGAGCAGACCGAACAGCAGGCAGGCTTGGGCGGTGAACAGCAGGCCGAGCTGGGCCGTCTGCCAGCCGACGTGGCCGTTGGCCGGGAGCACGAACTGCGGCAGGAAGGACAGGAAAAACAAGACCACCTTCGGGTTGATGCTGTTGGCGAGCAGGCCCTTGGCGAACAGTTTGCGCAGCGATTCGGGCGGCGGCGCGGCCGGCGCCGGTGTCGCGGCCGATGTAGGGGAGTCCGTCCACCGGCTCCAACGTCTGCGCCGACCAGCGGTACTCCACCGAGCGGACGTCGAACCGGTCGCGCGCGTAGCCGAGCAGCGCCTCGTAGCGGGCCTCGGTGTCCTCCTCCTGGCCGACCTTGTGGTCCTCGCCGCCGATGATCACCACGTCGCCGCGTCTCGTGCGCTGGCTGCGGATGTTGTGGTTCGGGTCCTCGTCGTCCCAGAACAACCCCGCCGGCGCGGGGCCC
>JACMLV010000536.1 GCA_014379395.1 Burkholderiaceae bacterium | reverse complement strand
TGCGTCGCGACGTTGGCATCGGCCGAGGTGGCCGTGGCAGCGGCTGCCTTGGCTGCGGTGATGTAGGTGTCGAGCAGCGCGTTACCGGCCGGCGATGCGCGCGCCAGCCGCGAGGTGGCCGAACTGGCCGAGGCCTTCAACGCCATGGCGGCCTCGATCGGCCAGGCCCACCTGGAGCTGGAACAGCGCGTGCGCGTGCGCACCGCCGAGCTGGGCCGCGAGCGCGACCGGGTCCAGCGCTATCTCGACATCGCCGGCGTGATGCTGATGGCGCTCGACCGCGACGGCAACATCGCGATGATCAACCGCAAGGGCGCCGAGATGCTGGGCCTGCCCGAGCACAAGCTGCTGGGCCAGAACTGGTTCGGCCATTTTCCGCCGCCCGCCGAGCGCGCCGCGCACCGCGCCGGCTTCGACGCCATGCTGGCCGATCCGGCCGCCGCCCCGGCCGGCGTGGTCGAGAGCCGCATCGTCACCGCCGCCGGGGTCGAGGTGCTGATGGCCTGGAACCTCAGCGTGCTGCGCGGCGACGACGGCGCCGCGCTCGGCGTGCTCAGCTCGGGCGAGAACATCACCGAGCGGCGCCGCGCCGAACAGCGCGAGCGGCACCATCACGGCGTGCTGCGCATGCTGGCCGAAAAGGCGCCCCTGCTAAGCGTGCTCGACACCATCGCGCGCGACGTCGAGGCGCTCAATCCGCACCTGCTGTGCAGCATCTTGCTGCTCGACGAGGACGGCAGCCGGCTGCGGCCGGGCGCCGCGCCCAGCCTGCCTGCCTTCTACACCGCGGCCGTGGACGGGCTGGTGATCGGACCCGGCGTCGGCTCCTGCGGCAGCGCCGCCTTCAGCGGCGAGCGCGTCATCGTCGAGGACATCGACAGCGACTTCCGCTGGGCCGCCTTCCGCGACCTGGCGCGCCGGGCCGGGCTGGTGGCGTGCTGGTCGCAGCCGATCCTGTCGCCGCAGGGCAAGGTGCTCGGCACCTTCGCCCTGTATCCGCCGCGCGAGGCGCGCCGGCCCTCGCCGCTGCAACTGCAAATGATCGACGACTCCGCGCGCCTGGCCGGGCTGGCCATCGGCAAGGCCTCCGCCGAGGCGCGCCTGCAACTGGCGGCGGGCGTGTTCACCCACGCGCGCGAGGGCATCATGCTGTCCGGCGCGGACGGCAACATGATCGAAGTGAACGACAGCTTCACCCGCATCACCGGCTACGCGCGCGACGAGGTGCTGGGCCGCAACCCGCGCATGCTCCAGTCCGGCCTGCAGGGGCCCGAATTCTATAGCGCCATGTGGCGCGACCTGGCGCGCGACGGCTACTGGGACGGCGAGATCTGGAACCGGCGCAAGAACGGCGAGGTGTACGCCCAGATGCTGACGATCAGCGCCGTGCGCGACGACGACGGCGTGGCGCAGCACTACGTGGCCCTGTTCACCGACATCACGCCGCTCAAGGAGCACCAGCAGCAGCTCGAGCACATCGCCCATTACGACGCGCTGACCAGCCTGCCGAACCGGACCCTGCTGGCCGACCGCCTGCAGCGCGCCATGCTGCACAGCGCGCGCGGCGACAGTTCGCTGGCGGTGGTGTATCTCGACCTGGACGGCTTCAAGGCCATCAACGACAAGCACGGCCACGACGTCGGCGACAACTTCCTGGTCGCCGTCGGCCAGCGCATGAAGGAGGCGCTGCGCGCCGGCGACACCCTGGCGCGCATCGGCGACGACGAGTTCGTCGCCGTGCTGGTCGACCTGGAACAGCCGCGCGATTGCGAGCCGGTGCTCGCGCGCCTCTTGGCGGCGGCGGCGGCGCCGGCCACCGTCGGCGCGGCCGCGCTGCAGGTGTCGGCCAGCATCGGCGTGACGCTCTATCCGCGCGACGATTCCGACGCCGACCTGTTGATCCGCCACGCCGACCAGGCCATGTACCAGGCCAAGCAGGCCGGCAAGAACCGCTACCACCTGTTCGACGTCGAGCAGGACACGGCGGTGCAGACCCTGCGCGAGAGCCTGCTGCACATCGGCGTCGCGCTGGCGCGCCAGGAGTTCGTGCTGTACTACCAGCCCAAGGTGAACATGCGCAGCGGCGCGGTGATCGGCGCCGAGGCGCTGATCCGCTGGCAGCACCCGCAGCGCGGCCTGCTGCCGCCGGCGGCCTTCCTGCCGGCCATCGAGGACCACCCGATCAGCGTCGAGCTGGGCGAGTGGGTGATCGATTCGGCGCTCAGGCAGATGCGCGATTGGCAGCGGGACGGCCTCGACCTGCCCGTCAGCGTCAACATCGGCGCGCGCCAGTTGCAGCAGGGCGACTTCGTGAGCCGCCTGTCGCTGCTGCTGGCGGCGTATCCGGAAGTGCGGCCCGCCAAGCTCGAACTGGAAATTCTGGAGACCAGCGCGCTCGAGGACATGGCCCAGGTCTCCGAAGTGATGCGCGCCTGCCGCGCCATCGGGGTCCAGTTCGCGCTGGACGACTTCGGCACCGGCTACTCGTCGCTGACCTACCTGAAGCGGCTGCCGGTCGAACTGCTGAAGATCGACCAGAGTTTCGTGCGCCACATGCTCGACGACCCGGAAAACCTGGCCATCATCGAAGGCGTGGTCGGACTGGCGACGGCGTTCCGGCGCCAGGTGATCGCCGAGGGCGTCGAAACGGTGGCGCACGGCGCGCTGCTGCTGCCGCTCGGCTGCGAGCTGGCGCAGGGCTACGGAATCGCCCGCCCGATGCCGGCCGCGGCCATGC
>JACMLV010000535.1 GCA_014379395.1 Burkholderiaceae bacterium | reverse complement strand
CATGACATTGACCACACCGAAACGCCTGCTGTTCGCCCTGACCGGCGTGCTGGCCGCCGCCCTCCTGCTGTTCTTGGCCTACGCCTGGATCACGCTGCATTTCACCTATTCCGAAGGCGAGCGGGCCGGCTTCCTGCAGAAGTTCTCCAAGCGCGGCTGGGTCTGCAAGACCTGGGAGGGCGAGATTTTGCTGACCTCGATGCCCGGCGCGATTCCGGAGAAATTCCAGTTCAGCGTGCGCGACGACGAGATCGCGCGGCAATTGCTGGTCGCCACCGGCAAGCGCGTCGTGCTCAGCTACGCGCAGCGCAAGGGCGTGCCGACCGATTGCTTCGGCGAAACCGAGTACTACGTCGAGAAGGTGCAAGTCCAGCCATAAGCCGCGCTCTTCCTTTTTTCATGCCTGAGGAGTCATAGCAATGAACACAAAAACAGCCATCCTCACTCTGCTGCTGTTCGCCTTCGCGGCCGACCTGCATGCGGAGGACATCGCGCTGATGGGTGGCGCCCTGAGGGTTCATGAGAAAAACGAGACCAGCTTCGCCGCCGCGCTCAGCTACACGCATCCGGTCGGCGAGTACAGCGCGCTCAGCCTGACTTACCTGAACGAGGGCCATCCGCAAGATCATCACCGCGACGGCATCGACGGCCAGGTCTGGCTGCGCACCAAGCAATTGCAAAACGGCTTGTCGTTCGGCGCCGGCGTTGGCGCCTATTACTATTTCGACACCGCGCGCAGCGCGCCCGGCGGCTACAGCAACGATCATGGCTGGGCGCCGATCTACAGCGTCTCGGCCAGCTGGTATTTCCCGAGCGGCTGGTACGCCCATCTGCAAGCGAACCGCGTCCTGCCGCGCAGCAAGGACGACACCAGCCAACTGCTGCTCGGCTTGGGCTACCGCTTCAAAGGCGTGCCGGGCAACAAACTACACCTGAGCAATCCGTCGCACGACGACACGGTCACGCTCTCGGCCGGGCAAACCATCGTCAACAGCTTCGATTCGGAACGGGCCAGGGCGTATGGCGTCGAATATCGGCGGGTTCTGCGGCCATATGTGGATTGGAGCGTGAGCTGGTTGAAAGAAGGCGGCAATGCGCGCACCGACCGCGCGGGCCTGGCGACCCAGTTATGGCTGATCCGCTCCCTGAGCCAGCACGTCGAGCTGGGCGTGGGCGCCGGCCCGTATATCGCCTACGACCTGCCGCATCTGGCGCAGCGCCAGCGCCATGTGTCGGGCCTGGTGTCCATCGTCAGCCGCTATCACTTCAATCGAAGCTGGGTCGGCCAGTTGTCCTGGAACCGGGTCGTGACCGACTACCACCGCGACGCCGACGTGCTGCTGCTCGGCCTGGGCCGGACCTTCTGACCGGCGCTATTTGCTGACGTTTTTCTTAAACCGTCGGGGGAGTCGCTAAAAAATGTAGGGTGGGCGGGGCCGCCGAGGCACGCTTTTGTGCCCACGCGGAAGCACGACAGCGTGGGCACAAAAGCGGTGCCCACCCTACTCGGACCCGAGCCTGAATTAATCCAACATTAATCGGCCAGCTGGTCGCGCAAGGCGGCCAGCGCCTGCTCGTCGGCCGCCAGCCGCTCGCTCTCGCGCTCGAGCAATTGCCGTTTCGCCCGCGCCATCGCCTGCGCCGTTTCGGCCGCCTTGCGCTGCACTGCCGCGTGCGCCTGCACGCCGGCCAGCAACTCCTTCTGCGCCGCGGCCTTGGCCTGGCAATCTTGCAGCACCAGCTTTTCAGCCTGCTCGCGCTGGCGCGCCGTCTCTTGCCGCTCCTGCTCGGCCTGGGCCCGCGCGGCCGCCGATTGCGCCGCCGCCTGCTCCGATTCAAGCCGGCGCGCGATCGCCTGCGCGGCGCGTTCCTCGGCCGCGGTCGCCAGCCGCTGCTGCACCAGCTTTTCGGCGATCAAAGCCAGCGAATCGCGCTCGGCGGCGGCGAAGGCTTGCTCGGAGGCCAGCAGGGCCGCCGCCGCGTCGGTTTTTTCCTGCTCGACGCGGGCCCGCTCGGCCAGCGTCTCGTTCAATTCGCTCGCCAGCTGGGCTTGCGTCTGCGCGGCCTGCGCCAGGCAAGCCTGGCGCTCGCCCTCGACCACGGCCTGCTCGATGATGACGCGGGTCGCCGCCGCCTCCTGCTCGAGCGCGCGCTGGCGCTCGCGCTCGGCCTGCTG
>JACMLV010000534.1 GCA_014379395.1 Burkholderiaceae bacterium | reverse complement strand
GCGGCGCGGGCGTGACGGCGGCGACGGCGGCCACCAGCGCGCCGAGGAGCGTTTTCTGCGGGAGCCTCATGATCCGAGCCGCTGCCCTTTGCCGTCCGTGACGCTGACCTTGACGGGAATGCCGGCCTGCACGCTTTGCGAGACGGTGCAGAACTCCTCGAACTGGCCGAGGATGCGGTCGAGGTGTTCGAGCTTGGCGCCGTCGGCCCCGAGCGCGATGTCGACGTCGATGCGCACCACGCGCAGGCGCTTGGCCTCGTTGCGGTCGATCACGCAGGTGGCGGTGGCCTTCATCCCGCCGGCGTCCTGCTTGTACTTTTGCAGCGCGAACAAAAGGCTGGCCGACAGGCAGTTGGCCAGCGCGGCGGCCAGCATGTGGGTCGGCGCCGGGCCGGCGTTCTGCCCCAGCGGCGCCGGCTCGTCGGTGGTCAAGGCCGGCATGCCGGTGCCGAAATCGACCAGGAATTGGTAGCCCTGCTGCTGGGTGATGGTGACGCTGACGGTGTCGGACATGGCGCTCTCCTTATGGGAACCTCGAAAAACCTACTGCGCGGCGCAATTTCGGCACTGCGATGCTCACCGTACTTTCGTACGGCTCCGCTTCTCCTGCCGAACTTGCGCCGCTCGCTACGGTTTTTCGAGGCTCCCTTATGTGTAAATGGTTTATCCGGATCGGAAGACGAATCGACGGCGGAATCAGCAGCCCGGGCGCACGCCGAGTCTTTTGAGGATCATCTCGAGCGGGCAGAACTGGGTGAAGCTGCTTTGCAGCAGGTTGAAGCCGACGAAGGCGGTGAACCACAGGAAGTTCTTGGTGACGAAGAACGGGCTCTCGGGCACGCCCAGCGCGAGCGAAACGAGGATGAAGGCGCCGGCGAACATGCGGATCATGCGGTTGGTGTTCATGGTGTGATTCTCCAAAATGATGCCCGAACAGGATCAGGCGAATTTGCGGCGGTTGGCCGCGTAATACAGGACCGGAATGACGACCAGCGTCAGCAGGGTCGAGACCAGGATGCCGAAGATGAGCGAGATCGCCAGGCCGTTGAAGATCGGGTCGTCGAGGATGAAGAAGGCGCCGATGATGGCCGCCAGCCCGGTCAGCACGATCGGCTTGGCGCGCGCCGCCGCCGAGCCGACCACGGCCTCGACGAAGGGCATGCCGCGCGCCACCTGCAAGTCGATGAAGTCGACCAGCAGGATCGAGTTGCGCACGATGATGCCGGCCAGCGCGATCATGCCGATCATCGAGGTCGCCGTGTACTGCGCGCCGAGCAGCGCGTGGCCGGGCATGACGCCGATGATGGTGAGCGGGATCGGCGCCATGATGATCAAGGGCGTCAGGTAGGAGCCGAACTGCGCCACCACGAGGATGTAGACCAGCACCAGTCCGACCGCGTAGGCCAGGCCCATGTCACGGAAGGTTTCGTAGGTGATCTGCCATTCGCCGTCCCATTTGATGGCGTACTGGCGGTACGGGTCGGACGGCTGGCTGATGAAGTATTCGCCGAGCGCCCTGCCCCGGCTCGGGCCGGACGCTTCGGCCAGTTTCGCGATTCCCGCGCGGGCGGCGAACATGCCGTACAAGGGGCTGTCGAGCTTGCCGGCCATGTCGCCCATCACGTACGACACCGGCAGCATGTCCTTGTGATAAATCGTTTTCTCGCGCCAGTCGGGGCGCACCTGCACCAGCTCGGCCAGCGGGACGTTGTCGCCGGCGCCGGACTTGAGCGTCATCGCGAGCAGCGTGTCGAGGCGGGCCTGCTTCTCGGCCGGCAGGGTCAGGCGCACCGGGACGGCGTACTTGGACTGGCCGTCGCGCAGCGTGGTGACATCCTCGCCGGCCAGCGCCACGCGCATGGCGCGCACCACGTCGGCCGCCGGGATGCCGAGCAGCGCGGCCTTGCGCAGGTCGACCTTGAGCACGTCCTTGGCGGCGGCGTCCTCGATCGAGTCGTCGATGCCGACGATGTCGGCGGTTGCGCCGAGCGCCTGGCGCACCTGCTTGGCCAGCGCGTGGCGGCCGGCCTCGTCCGGGCCGTAGACCTCCGCCACCAGCGGCGCCAAGACCGGCGGCCCCGGCGGCACTTCGACCACCTTGACCTTGGCGCCATGCAGCGCGGCGATTTTTTCCAGCGGCCCGCGCACGGCACCGGCGATTTCATGACTCTTGCGCGAGCGCTGGTGCTTGTCCACCAGGTTCACCTGCAAGTCGCCCAATTCGGGCGCCTGTCGCAAATAGTATTGCCGCACCAGACCATTGAAATTGATGGGCGCAGCCGTGCCCGCATAAGCCTGGTAATCGGTGACTTCATCGACCGTGGCCAGATAAGCACCCATCTCGCGCAGCGC
>JACMLV010000533.1 GCA_014379395.1 Burkholderiaceae bacterium | reverse complement strand
GCGTGGACTTTTTGGCAGTACAGCCAGAGCGGCTCGGTGGCGGGCGTGGCCGGGCAAGTCGATCTGGATCGCTTCAATGGCGATCACGATCGGTTCCAGGCGCTGTTGATACGACCAGCCACGCCGACCGGCGCGCCTTGATCGACCCGCCCGCCGGGAAATAGAGGCGCCTTATTTCGCGCCCTTGAGCACCGGCAGGCCGGCCGCGCTCCACGCGTTCATGCCGCCCTCGATGTTGTACACCTTGCTGAAACCGGCCTGACGCAAGATCTCCGCCGCGCGCGCCGAACGCCGGCCCGAACGGCAAATCAGCGCCACCGGCTTGTCCTGGGACGCCCGAAGCTCGGCCAGCCGGCCCGGCAATTGCCCCAGCGGTATCAGGACGCTGCCGGGCGCGTGGCCTTCCGCATACTCGTCCGGCTCGCGCACATCGATCAGCAGCGCGCCCTGGCTGGCCATCAGGCGGCCTTGCGCGACCGCGATGGTTTGCACCGGCGGCGTCTCGGCCGAGGCGACATTGAACCAGGCGGCGCCCGCGGCCATGGCGGCGCCGACGATAAGCTTGTGCAAAATCTTCATGGTCGGCTTGCTCCTTGATCTGAGAAATGAGCATCCATTATCGCACCGGACAAGGCCGGGAGATCGACGTCGTCGCCCACATACATGCGGGCCGTGCCAGAACCTCGGCGCCATTCCAGTATCGAAGCTTTTTCACTTCGCGACGGGAGAGCAAAATGAGCCCGAAACAAATGCTGACGACGCTGGTCTTGCCGCTGTCTATGTCGCTGATGAACGCGCCCGGCGCCGCCAAGGCCGCGGCCGGCGACACCCACAAAACCCACAAAACCCACAAAACCCAAAAAGGCAAGGCATCGTATTACGGCGCGAAATTCGCCGGCAAGAAGATGGCGAGCGGCGAACCGATGAATCCGCGCAGCAACGTCGCCGCCAGCAAGACCTTGCCGCTCGGCACCAAGGCCAAGGTGACCAATCTGAAGACCGGGAAGAGCGCGGAGGTGGTCATCAAGGATCGCGGACCGTATGTCGACGGACGCATCATCGATGTGTCGCCGAAGACGGCCGAGAAGCTCGACTTGAAAAAGGACGGCACGGCGCCGGTCGCGATGCAGCCGCTGCACGTGCCGAAGCGCGCGGACGGCGCCAAGCCCGAAGCCGGCCGGCCGTCCAGTTCCAAGTGAGGGAGTTCCGCGTGCGCCGCGGGCGGCTATGTGTTTGAAGGTGTTTGGTGAACTCCCGCACCTGACAGCGTTGTTGCGTCGCACCATGAGCCTAAATAACGATGGTTATCTCGTCATCGCGGACCGCTGGGAGGGCCAAGAGTTCGACCGCCATATTAAGCGCTGGAGCGGACTCGGGGTTGACAGGCGTCAAATGCCCGGAGAAATAAAAACGGGCCGTTCCTGGTGGGGAACGGCCCGCGAT
Source organism: Burkholderiaceae bacterium (assembly GCA_014379395.1). Taxonomy (GTDB): domain Bacteria; phylum Pseudomonadota; class Gammaproteobacteria; order Burkholderiales; family Burkholderiaceae_D; genus Janthinobacterium. The sequence goes on along the minus strand of JACMLV010000533.1, from coordinate 4,184 downwards.
GGCGCGCCGGGTGGCGCGATGGAGCAATTAAAGCGGCGGCGGCAAGACCGCTATCGGCGCCTTACGCCTTGCGGTGTCCGACCGCGTCGACCACGCACAGCGCGGTCATGTTGACGATCCGGCGCACCGTGGCCGACGGCGTCAAGACATGCACCGGCTTGGCGCAGCCGAGCAGGATCGGGCCGATCGCGATGCCGTTGCCGGCCGCCGTCTTGAGCAGGTTGTAGGCGATGTTGGCGGCCTCGATGTTGGGCATGACGAGCAGGTTGGCGTCGTGCTTCAGGGTCGAATCGGGCATCAGGCTGTTGCGCAGCTTGGTGTCGAGCGCGGTGTCGCCGTGCATCTCGCCGTCCACTTCCAGGTCCGGCGCCGCTTCGCGGATCAGCGCCAGCGCGGCGCGCATCTTCTGCGCCGAGGCGCTGTTGCTCGAACCGAAGTTCGAGTGCGACAGCAGGGCCGCGTGCGGCGACAGGCCGAAGCGCTTCATCTCCTCGGCCGCCATGATGGTGATCTCGGCCAGTTGCGCCGCGTCCGGGTCGTCGTTGACGTGGGTGTCGACCACCACCATCTGGCGCTCGGGCATGATCAGCACGTTCATGGCCGCGTAGACGTTGCTGCCGGCGCGCTTGCCGAGCACGCGGTCGACGTAGTCCAGATGCAGCTGGGTATTGCCGAAGGTGCCGCAGATCATGCCGTCGGCGAAGCCCTTGTGGATCGTCATCGCGCCGATCAGGCTGTGCCGGCGGCGCATTTCCAGCTTGGCGTAGGCGGGGGTGACGCCCTTGCGGCTGGTCATCTGGTGATAGGTCTGCCAGTAGTCGCGGAAGCGCTCGTCGTGCTCGGGATTGATGACGTCGAAATCGACGCCCTGCGTCAGGCGCAGGCCGAATTTCTCGATCCGGGTTTGCAGCACGCTCGGACGGCCGACCAGGATCGGCCGCGCCAGGCGCTCGTCGACCACCACCTGCACCGCGCGCAGCACGCGCTCTTCTTCGCCCTCGGCGTAGACGATGCGCTTGAGCTCGGGCGGCGTGCTCTTGGCGATCTGGAACAGCGGCTTCATGAAGGTGCCGCTGCGGTAGACGAATTGCTGCAGGCTGTCGGCGTAGGCTTGCAGATCCTTGATCGGACGCGTCGCCACACCCGACTCGAAGGCGGCCTTGGCCACCGCCGGCGCGATCTTGATCAACAGGCGCGGATCGAACGGCATCGGGATCAGGTATTCCGGGCCGAACGAGAGGTTGCTGATGCCGTAGGTCGAGGCGACGACGTCGGACTGCTCGGCGTGGGCCAGCTCGGCGATCGCGTGCACCACCGCGATTTCCATTTCACGCGTGATGGTGGTGGCGCCGCAGTCGAGCGCGCCGCGGAAGATGTACGGGAAGCACAGCACGTTGTTGACCTGATTCGGATAGTCCGAACGGCCGGTGGCGATGATGGCGTCGGCGCGCACCGCCTTGACGTCCTCCGGCAGGATCTCGGGGCTCGGGTTGGCCAGCGCCAGGATCAACGGCTTGGGCGCCATCTGCTGCACCATGTCCTGCTTGAGCACGCCGCCGGCGGACAGGCCGAGAAAGATGTCGGCGTTGGAGATGATCTCGCCCAGGCTGCGGGCCGGGGTGTCCTGCGCGAAGCGGGCCTTGTCCGGGTCCATCAGCTCGGTGCGTCCCTTGTAGACGACGCCGGCCAGGTCGGTGACGAAGATGTTTTCGATCGGGAAGCCGAGGTCGACGATCAGGTCGAGGCAGGCCAGCGCGGCCGCGCCGGCGCCCGACACCACCAGCTTGCAGTGCTTGATGTCCTTGCCGACCACCTTGATGCCGTTCATGATGGCGGCGCCGACGATGATCGCGGTGCCGTGCTGGTCGTCATGGAAGACCGGGATCTTCATGCGCCCGCGCAGCTGGCGCTCGATGTAGAAGCACTCCGGCGCCTTGATGTCTTCCAGGTTGATGCCGCCGAAGGTCGGCTCGAGCGAGGCGATGATGTCGACCAGCTTGTCCGGGTCGCTCTCGCTGATTTCGATGTCGAACACGTCGATGCCGGCGAATTTCTTGAACAGCACGCCCTTGCCCTCCATCACGGGCTTGGAGGCGAGCGGGCCGATATTGCCCAGGCCCAGCACGGCGGTGCCGTTGGTGATGACGGCCACCAGGTTGCCGCGCGCGGTGTACTTGTAGGCGTTGGCCGGATCGATGACGATCTCTTCGCATGGCGCGGCCACGCCCGGGGAGTACGCCAGGGCCAGGTCGCGCTGGTTGGTCAGTTGTTTGGTCGGGGTGACGCTGATCTTGCCGGGATGCGGGAACTCGTGATACTCAAGCGCTGCCAGACGCAGCTGTTGACGTAATTCTTCTTTTTGATCAGATGACGAATCCATGCTTTGCGACCTTCCTGTTTGTTCAATCGGAAAGCGTACGATTTTATCAGACGAATTCTTTCATTTAGCTAGATATTTTCACCAAGTGGTAAGTATTTTCACCAAGTGGCAAGAACCTTCACGATGCAAAACGTCGTTTTTGGCCTGAATTCATCCCTTCTGTGAGCAGGGGTAAGCCCGGATCGCCGCCCGGGTCGCCCCCCGCTCGCCTCTTCCCCGCTCAGGCGTCCGGCTCCAGATAGCGTTCGCGGATGGCCAGGATTTCCGGCAGGCAGAGTGCGAAATGGCGCGCCACCTCGGGATCGAAATGGCTGCCGGCGTTGGCGGCGATGAAGGCCACCGCCTCCTCGACCGGCCAGGCCTTCTTGTACGGCCGCGCCGACGTCAGCGCGTCGAACACGTCGGCCACGGCGACGATGCGCCCGGCCTGCGGGATCGCCTCCCCCGACAGCGCCTGCGGATAACCGCTGCCGTCCCATTTCTCGTGGTGGCTGAGGGCGATCACGCGCGCCAGGCGCAGCAGGGCCGAGTCGTCGTCCTCCAGGATGTCGGCGCCGATGCTGGCGTGGGTCTGCATGATGGCCCACTCGTCGGGTTCGAACTTGCCCGGCTTGAGCAGGATCGCGTCCGGGATGCCGATCTTGCCGACGTCGTGCATCGGGCTGGCGTGCAGCATCAGCTCGCAATCGGCGGCGCTCCAGCCCAGGCTCCTGGCCAGCACGGCCGAAAACTGGCTCATGCGGATGATGTGCAGGCCGGTCTCGTTGTCGCGGTATTCGGCCGCCCGGCCCAGGCGCCGCACCACCTGCAGGCGGGTCTGGTTCAGGCTCTCGGTGCGCGCCAGCACGATCTCCTCCAACACCGCCTTCTGGTCGTGCAGCATGCGGTGCGCCAACTGGGCGTCGAGCAGGTTGCGCACCCGCATCAGCAGTTCGGCGCGGTCGAAGGGTTTGCCGACATAGTCGCGCGCGCCGGCCGCCAGCGCCTTCAACAGCGTGTCCCGCCCGTGCTGGGCGGTCAGGATCACGATCGGTGGCAGCAGCGCGTCGTCCAGCGCCTGCAACTGCGCCATCACCTGGTAGCCGTCCAGATGCGGCATGTTCAGGTCGAGCAGGATCAGGTCCGGCCGCGCCTCGTGGTAGCGCTCGAGCACCTCGCGCGGGTCCTGGATCAGCACCGGGCGCAAATAGCCCTGGCTGGCCAGCATCTTGTCGAGCAGCTTCAGGTTGGCCGGCTCGTCGTCGATGACGAAGATGCGGGCTTGGGACGGCAACGCGTCGATCAAATCAGGTCTCCTTGCCGCCAGGTAAGCAGCGCTCCAGGGTTTGCAGGAACAAGCCCACTTCGAGCGGCTTGGTCAGATAGGCGGCGAAGCCGGCCGCGCGGCCGCGCTCGAGGTCGCGCGGCATGGCGTTGGCGGTGACGGCGATCACCGGGACGTGGCACAGGCGGCGCTCGGCCCGCAGCACCTTGAGCACCTGGTAGCCGTCCATGCCCGGCATGTTGATGTCGAGCAGGATCAGGTCGGGCTCGTGCGCCATCGCCAGCTCGATGCCGAGCTCCGGGCTGGGCGCGACGATCAGGCCCAGGTGGCCGCGCCTGGCCAGCATCTGGCCGATCAGCTTGAGATTGGTCGGGTTGTCGTCGATGCACAGGACGCTTTGCTGCCGCGGCGCCGGCGCCAAGATTTTGCCTTTGGCAGTAATGTCAGGTTTTCCCTCTCAAGCAATTGCAAAATAAAAAAAGGATCCAGCCGTAATTCTAGTATGGCTCTCAATTTCGCAGGCGAAAAAAAGCGATGAGG
>JACMLV010000532.1 GCA_014379395.1 Burkholderiaceae bacterium | reverse complement strand
TCGCCACCGACCATGAGTCGATCCGCGCCGCCTGCGCCGCCCACGGCGTTGAAGTGTGCATGACGCGCGCCGACCATCCGTCGGGCACCGACCGCATCGCCGAGGTGGCGCGCGCGCTCAATCTGCCCGAGGACGCCGTGGTCGTCAATTTGCAAGGCGACGAGCCGCTGATCGACCCGGCCTTGCTGGCGGCGACCGCCAGCCAGATCTGCGCGGCGACGCCGATGGCGACCTGTGCCCATCCGATCCATGACGCCGCCGACGCTTTCAATCCGAACGTGGTGAAGGTGGTGCTCGACAAGGCCGGCCGTGCGCTGTATTTCTCGCGCGCGACGATTCCGTGGCACCGCGACGGCTTCGCGCAGGAGCGCGGCGCGCTGCCGGACGGCTATCTGCCGCTGCGCCATATCGGCCTGTACGCCTACCGCAACGCCTTCCTGCAGCGGTATCCGGCCCTGGCCGTGTCGCCGCTCGAATCGATCGAGGCGCTCGAACAATTGCGCGTGTTGTGGCACGGCTACCCGATCGCTGTGCATGTGACCGACTCGGCGCCGGCCGCCGGCGTCGACACGCCGGAGGACTTGGCGCGCGTGCGTCAACATTTCGGCGTTATCGCCTGAGTTTGCGTTTTCCAGCATGAAGCGAAGTTTTCCGGCGAATAAATTACTTTAAGCCTGTTTTTGCTCAATACCGGGCTGTGACAAGTTCACAAAGTGGCGTAAAAGTGATTTTTTGTGGTAACTTTCGTGCGGAGACAATCAATGCCTTACCACCAATATCAATATCTGTTTTATAGGAATTTTTCATGCGTCTTATTCTCTTAGGAGCACCCGGAGCCGGCAAGGGCACCCAAGCTAACTTCATCAAGGAAAAATACAACATCCCCCAGATTTCCACGGGTGATATGTTGCGCGCCGCCATCAAGGCCGGCACCGACATGGGGATGGCGGCCAAGAAGGTCATGGACGCCGGCGGCCTGGTGTCGGACGACATCATGATCGGCCTGGTGAAGGACCGCCTGACGCAAGCCGATTGCGCCAACGGTTACCTGTTTGACGGTTTCCCGCGCACCATCGCCCAAGCGGACGCCATGAAAGACGCCGGCATCAATGTCGACTACGTGCTCGAAATCGACGTGCCCGACGAACTGATCGTCGAACGTATGACCGGCCGCCGCAGCCATCCGGCATCGGGCCGCGTGTACCACACCAAGTTCAATCCGCCGAAGGTCGAAGGCATCGACGACATCAGCGGCGAGCCGCTGGTGCAGCGCGACGACGACACCGCCGAGACGGTGAAAAAGCGCCTCGAGGTGTACCACAACCTGACCGAACTGCTGCTGGGCTACTACGGCAAGTGGGCCGAGTCCGGCCAACCGGGCGCGCCGAAGTTCGTGCGCATCTCCGGCGTCGGTCCGGTCGAGGAAGTCCGCGACAACGCCTTCGCGGCGCTGCAAAAATAAAGCGACAGTAGAGCGGACCGAGAGGGTCCGCTTTTTTTTACGCCCGATTTTCGCGCCCCGGCCCTTGCCCGGGCGCGCCGGCCCCGCCGGCATCTCAAAGTTTTGCTGCAAACAGTTAGCCCGGCTGTGCGTGCTACGGTTTTCCGGGCCTGAACGCTAAAAACAGAGGGAGAAAATAAGATGCCAGCCAGTCTGTGGTTTGCGGTTGCGTGCGGCCTGATCGCCGTCATTTATGGCCTGTGGTCGCGTAGTTGGATTTTGCGGCAGGATGCGGGCAATTCCAGGATGCAGGAAATCGCCCAGGCGATCCAGGAAGGAGCGGCGGCCTATCTGACGCGCCAGTACCGCACCATCGCCATCGTCGGCGTGGTGCTCTTGATCGCCATCTATCTGCTGCTGGGCACGCAGACCGCGCTCGGCTTTCTGATCGGTTCGGTGCTCTCGGGCGCCTGCGGCTTCATCGGCATGAACGTCTCGGTGCGCGCCAACGTGCGCACCGCGCAGGCCGCGACACTCGGCATGAACCAGGCGCTCGACGTCGCCTTCCGCGGCGGCGCCATCACCGGCATGCTGGTGGTCGGCCTCGGCCTGTTGGGCGTGACCCTGTTCTACTGGATGCTCAGCGTCGGCGCGCCAAGCGGGCTCAGCAGCCACGACATCATCAAGCCCTTGATCGGGCTGGCCTTCGGCGCCTCGCTCATTTCGATCTTCGCCCGCCTCGGCGGCGGCATCTTCACCAAGGGCGCCGACGTCGGCGCCGACCTGGTCGGCAAGGTCGAGGCCGGCATCCCCGAGGACGATCCCCGCAATCCGGCCGTGATCGCCGACAACGTCGGCGACAACGTCGGCGACTGCGCCGGCATGGCCGCCGACTTGTTCGAGACCTATGTGGTGACCCTGATCGCCACCATGCTGCTGGGCGCGCTGCTGTTCGCCGACGCCAACAACGCCATCATCTATCCGTTGCTGCTGGGCGGCGTGTCGATCATCGCCTCCATCGTCGGCTGCTCGATGGTCAAGGCCAAGCCGGGCAAGAACATCATGTCGGCCCTGTACACCGGGCTGTGGTGGGCGGCCGGCCTGTCGCTG
>JACMLV010000531.1 GCA_014379395.1 Burkholderiaceae bacterium | reverse complement strand
CGCCGACCGTGTTCCGCCACCGCCGCGAAGCGAGCCGGCGCAAGGGCGCCGCCGCCGAACCGCCGCCGGCCCGCGCCGACAACGCGCCGCAGCCGGACGGCCAGCAATACGGCACCGCCGACCAGGCGCCGCAATGACGCCTTGCGCACGGACTGCTCCGGCGCGGATATCGCCGCGCCGTATTTCTCCACTTAATAACTCACAAAAAATATCGCATGGAATTTGAACTCTGGTGGCTACTCGGCATTCCCGTGTTTTTCGGGCTGGGCTGGATCGCCGCGCGCGTCGACATCAAGCAATTGCTGTCCGAATCGCGGCACCTGCCGCGCGGCTATTACCGGGGCCTGAACTTCCTGCTCAACGAGCAGCCGGACCAGGCCATCGACGCCTTCATCGAGATCGTCAAGCTCGATCCGGAGACGGTCGACCTGCATTTCGCGCTGGGCAACCTGTTCCGCCGCCGCGGCGAGACCGAGCGCGCGATCCGCGTGCACCAGAACCTGCTGGCGCGCCCGGACCTGCCGCCCGAGCAGCATTTGCAGGCCGAATATGAACTCGGCCAGGACTACCTGAAGGCCGGCCTGCTCGACCGCGCCGAGGAAAGCTTCAACCGCCTGCTGGCCACGCCGCACGCGGTGCAGGCCCAGCGCGCCTTGCTCGAAATCTTCCAGCGCGAAAAGGAGTGGCCGCGCGCGATCGAGGCCGCGCTCGGCTTGCAGGAATCGGGCGCCGGCGCGCGCCAGAAGGAAATCGCCCAGTTCTATTGCGAACTGGCGCAGGACGCGCTGGTGCATCTGCATCCGGACGACGCCCTGCCGCTGCTGGAAAAGGCCTTGCAGACCGACCGCAAGAATGTGCGCGCGACCTTGCTCGCCGGCGACGCCCTGCTGGCCAAGCAGGACGTCGAGGGCGCGCTGCTGACCTGGCGCCGGGTCGAGCAGCAAAGCGTGCCGCACGTGGCGCTGGTGGCGCAGCGCCTGATGGACGGCTACCGCGCCGTCGGCCGGCCGCAGGAGGGCGTCAACCTGCTCAAATCGTATCTGGCCGAGGCGTCCTCGATCGACCTGATCGAAGTCGTCTTCAAGGCGGTGATCGAGCTCGACGGCGTGGAGGCGGCCAAGCAGTTGGTGAGCGCCGAATTGCGCCGCACGCCGACCCTGCTCGGACTCGACAAGTTGCTCGAGGCGCGCCTGATGGACGCGCCGGCCAACCTGGTCTCCGAGCTGACGATGGTGAAGAACCTGGTGCATGGTTACACCCAGAAGCTGGCGCGCTACCAGTGCAGCCATTGCGGCTTCAAGGCGCGCCAGTTCTACTGGCAATGTCCGGGTTGCAGCCGCTGGGAAACCTACCCGCCGCGCCGCACCGAAGAATTGAATGTCATGAACTAGTTTGACGAGATAAAAAAATATGAAAATCACGATTATCGGCACCGGCTATGTCGGCCTGGTGACCGGCGCCTGCCTGGCCGAGCTGGGCAACGACGTGTTCTGCCTCGACCTCGACACCAGCAAGATCGACTTGCTCAACAACGGTGGCATCCCGATCCACGAGCCGGGCCTGGAGGAAGTCGTGGCGCGCAACCGCGCGTCCGGCCGGCTGCGCTTTTCGACCGACATCGCCGCCGCCGTCGCCCACGGCACGCTGCAATTCATCGCGGTCGGCACCCCGCCCGACGAGGACGGCTCGGCCGACCTGCAATACGTGCTGGCGGCGGCGCGCAACATCGGCCGCCACATGACCGGCTTCAAGGTCGTGATCGACAAGTCGACCGTGCCGGTCGGCACCGCCGAGCGCGTGGCCGCCGCCCTGCAAGGCGAGCTCGACGCCCGCACGGCGGCCGGCGAGGCGCACGACGCGGCGTTCTCGGTGGCCTCCAATCCGGAGTTCCTGAAGGAGGGCGCTGCGGTCGAGGACTTCATGCGGCCCGACCGCATCGTGATCGGCTGCGACGCCACGCCCGAGGGCCGGCGCGCGCACGAGAAGCTGAAGGCGCTGTACGCGCCGTTCAACCGCAACCACGAGCGCACCTACTGGATGGACGTGCGCTCGGCCGAGTTCACCAAGTACGCCGCCAACGCGATGCTGGCGACCCGCATCTCGTTCATGAACGAGCTGGCCAACCTGGCCGACAAGGTGCGGGCCGCGATCCAGGCTGCGCTGGCCGCGCGCGGCCTGGGCGACACCGTTTTCGCGGTGGTCAGCAACCCCGAATTCCTGAAGGAAGGCGCCGCGGTCGAGGACTGCATGCGCCCCGACCGCATCGTCGTCGGCGCCGACGACGAGCGCGCGATCCTGCTGATGCGCGCGCTGTACACACCCTTCATGCGCAACCACGACCGGCTGCAGGTGATGGACGTGCGCAGCGCCGAATTCACCAAGTACGCGGCCAACGCGATGCTGGCCACGCGGATCAGCTTCATGAACGAGCTGGCGCTGCTGGCCGAGAAGGTGGGCGCCGACATCGAGATGGTGCGCAAGGGCATCGGCAGCGACCCGCGCATCGGCACACACTTCCTGTACCCCGGCACCGGCTACGGCGGCAGCTGTTTCCCGAAAGACGTCAAGGCGATGCTGCGGTTTGCGCAGGCCGCCAAGTATGACTTCCAGATCCTGAAGTCGGT
>JACMLV010000061.1 GCA_014379395.1 Burkholderiaceae bacterium | reverse complement strand
GGCGCGGGGACCGACTCGGTGCAGGTGAACAACACCAGCAGCCAGGTGCAGACCGAGAAGCAGGTCGACGGCAGCTACCTGATCGCCGGCAGCTATTTCGGCGCCAAGCTGATCGGCGTGGAAAAGCTGCTGTTCTCGGATGGCGAGCTATTGTTGGCGTGAGCGGGGAACACGACACGCCGAGCTAACCGCGCCCGTGCGCGATTTCTCAACTCAATGAAGCGGGCTACAGTTGTGTAGGGTGGGCACGGGTTTATCGTGCCCACGCGGAAGCACGACAGCGTGGGAACAACAGCGTGCCCACCCTACTTAACTGTTTGCGGACGGCGAGTGGTTGTTGGCGTGAGCGCAAGGCGGGATCGCGCGCCAAACCGTGCGCGCGGCCGCCGCAGTCGCCGTAAAACAACGTTTGCAAACCAAAAAAATCGGCGCGCAAGCACCGCTGTCGCGCCGCCGCGCCCGCCTCCGCATGGACCCGACAGCGTGTCATCCCAGTGAGGCGCATTGGCCATCCGGCAAGTCTTTCATATTGCCTAATGAATAAAAATAATTGTTGGTGAGAAATAAAACCATACGGCACGTAGTTCTTTAGAGCAATACTTTGAAGAACGCGGTACTATCTCATTCGTAGGTTCGCGCGGGTATTTGCGGGCGCGAGCCGGACCAATGAAATGTGTAACAAGAAATGTATTTAACCAAGGCATTATTCAAGGTGTCTTATAATGTTGGGTTCGTATCTGGCTTGACCGGCAACACGTCGCCCGTTGCGATCACTTCAAATCTTTAAGGAGTTTCGACCATGAAATCGCTTACGCGCGCCCCGGCGGCGCCGCAAGAAATCGTCAAGGGGATATCCCTTGTTTTCGCGCTGTCGGCCGTCGGACTTTCCGGCGTGGCGGGCGCGGCGCCGATCACGGTCGACAGCTCCGAAAAAGCCACGCGCGTCGTCAGCGACGGCCAGTCCCTCGAGGTCAAGGCCACCGGCAAGATCGATCCGTACTCCGGCAATGGCGTGAATCTGAGCAGCAGCGGCTTGGTCAGCAACGCCGGCCTGATCCGCGGCACGACCTTGACCGCGCAGGCCATCAGCGTCACGCTCAAGGGCGCCAAGATCGACAACGCCAGCACCGGCAAGATCACCTCGGCGCAGGCGAACGGCATCCAGATCGGGCAGGGCCTGTCGGCGTCGACGATCAGCAACAGCGGCACCATCAGCGCGACCAAGAAGGGCGACGCGATCGTCTCCGCGTCGGCCCTGACGCTCAGCAACGCCAAGGCCGGCAAAATCAGCTCGGCGACCGGCGACGCGGTGCACATCAGCGGCGGCCCGACGCGCGTCGCCAGCGGCGTGGCCGCCACGAAGATCAGCAACAGCGGCGCCATCTCGGCCAGCGTGAACGGCAACGCCGTCCGGCTCGAGGCGCAGGCCCAGATCACCAACGAGGCGGGCGGCAAGATCACCTCGGCCCAGGGGCGCGGGATTTCGGTCGACAACGGCGGGGCCGGCTCGACGATCGACAACAGCGGCGAGATCTCCGGCGCCTGGAAGGGGGAGGGGATCTTCACCAGCGCGCCTTTGACCCTGACCAACAACAGCGCCGGCAAGATCAGTTCGTCCTCCGGCGACGCGGTGCGTTTCGTGCAGACCTCCCCGTCGACGTCGGCCTTGTCGGTCAACAATAGCGGCGTGATCACGGCCTACCAGAGCGGCACCGCGGTGTATGCGGATGGCCCGCTCAAGGTCAACAACCAGGCGACCGGGCTGATCAATTCGGCCAAGGGCCATGCGATCTATGTCAGCGGCACCCAGCTCGGCTCGGGCGTGGCCACCGCCACCATCACGAACGCCGGCCGCATCGTCAGCGGCTCCATCGTCGCCGGCGTGGCTGGCGGCTCCGGCAACGCCATCGTCGCCGTCGCGCCGGTCGCCATCGTCAACAATGAAGGCGGCTCGATCATATCGGACAACGGCACCGCGGTTGTGTTGAGCAGCACCGACGGCAAGGCCTCGTCGCTGATCAACGCCGGCACCATCCAGGGCGGCGCGGCCGACGGCAGCGGGAACGCGATCGTCAATTCCGGCAAGGGCGCGCTGAGCGTGAAGAATTCCGGGAGCATCATCGGCACGATCAAGTTCGGCAATGCCAGCGCGGACAGCCTGACGGTGACCGGCGGCACGATCAACGGCGCCATCAAGGGTTCCGGCGCCAACGACACCGTCACCTACAAACTGGTCAAGCCAACTTCCACGTTCAAGACCGGCGCCATTGCCGGCGTGGGCAAAGTCAACCTGGAGTCGGGCACGGTGACGTTCGACGGGGCGGTCACCGATGTCAAGGAATTTAACATCGCCAAGGGCGGGCACGCGGTGCTGCAGACGAACCTGGGGGTCGGCGCGGTCAACAACAGCGGCCTGTTGCACTTGGCGTCGAACTACGTCATCGACGGGAACTACAACCAGCTCACCGGCGGCAAGCTGCAAATCGACATCGGCGCGGCCAGCGCCGGCAGCCTGACCGTCACCGGCGCCGCCACGTTCGCGTCGCGCAGCGCGATCTACGCCTACTTCACCAAGCCGGTCAAGAACGGCCAGTCGTTCACCATCTTGAACGCCGGCAGCGCGCCGACGCTGGCGAGCGCGGCGACGTCGATGTTCGTCACCAACAACGTCTTCCTGAAGATGTCGCCGGTCGTCAGCGGCACCTCGCTGAGCCTGCTCGTCGGCACGGTCCCCGCCGCCAAGGTGGCGACGACGCTGGCCACCAGCGCCGGCTTGACCACCACGCCGGTGGCGCTCAAGTCCCTGGTGTCGGTGCTGGACAATTTGAACGCCAGCGCCAGCAGCCCCGCCAGCACCGCCGGCACCAGCCAGTTGAGCTCGAACGAGTTCTACAACCTGAGCATGGCCATTTCCAGCCTGCAGGGCGACGCGCTGCTGAACGCGATCAAGCAGACGCAGTCCAATCCGTCCGTCCTGGGCGGCGTGCTGGCCGGCAGCTTGAACGCCGGTAACAGCAACATCGACGCCGTCGGCGACCGCTTGGCGCGCGCGCGCGCCGATTACTACCCGGCCAGCGCCAGCGCCTACCGTTCGATGGCCGGCCTGATGGCCGACGCCAAGGTCAACGTGTGGGGCCAGGCGCTCAATGGCAGCAATCAGCCGATCGCCGACGGCAACGGCGGCTATCGCCCCGGCACCGCCGGTTTGATCATGGGCAGCGACGCGCAACTGTCGCGCAATGTGCGCGTCGGCGCCGCCTTCGGCATGTCGCAAACCGCGGTCGACGGCCGCGACAGCGCGCTGCCGGGCAACGCGCGCCTGCAAAGCTATCAGGGCACGCTGTACGCCACCCGCGACTTTGGCAACGCCTATGTGGAAGGCCAGCTCGGCTATGCCTACAACGACACCCGCACCCTGCGCGTGATCGAGTTCGCCCAGCGCGTCGCCAACGCCTCGTTCGGCGGCAGCCAGAGCACCGTGCGCGTCGGCTCCGGCTACCGCTTCATGGCCAACGGCTGGCACCTGACCCCGAACGCCCATCTGCAATATGCGCGGCTGTCGAACAACGGCTATAGCGAGACCGATGCCGGCGCGCTCAACTTGTCGGTCGAGCGCAACCGCCTGGCGCAGGCGCAAGGGGCGCTCGGCCTGCGCGCGGCCTACCCGGTGGCCACGGCGAACGGCTTCTTCACGCCGGAATTGCGCATCAGCCTGTTGCGCAACCTGAATCCGCAGGCGCTGCAAACGCATGCCTTCTTCTCCGACGGCAGCACGGCGTTCAGCAGCACCGGCGTCCAGGCCGGCCGCTCGGGCGTCAATCTCGGCATGAACGTCAGCTATGTGGCGAAGGATGGTTTGAAATTGATGCTGGGCGGCGACTATGTGCGCTCGGGCGAGGCGCGCGCCTACTCGACCACGTTCAAGTTGAGCAGCACGTTCTAATGTTGGTTTGGCATGCATGACGGCGCCCCCCGGCGCCGGCTAGTGTGGGGTTGCGCGTCGCAAGAGCGCAACCCCACACTGGCTTTGTACTTCGCCGCGCTGTGCGTCGGCGCCAGCCTGTTTCTGTTCGGCGCCGGCATGCGGCCGTTCAACCTCGGGCTGTGGACCCAGTCCGAGCCGGTGGTGCTGGCCTGGTTCGTTGGCGGCGCCTGCTCGGCGCTGGCGCTGGCGGCGCTGTCGATACAGGGCGCGCCGGTCGCGCGCGCCTTGCGCCATCCCCTTATCGTCTGTCTCGGCGCGCTCGCCGCCTGGTCCGTCGTCGCCGGTGCCGTCGCCCCGTTTCCGATGCGCTCCTGGTTCGGCGCGCCCGAAACCGGGCAGGGCACCCTCTCCCTTTTGGTTCTGACCGTCAACAGCGCGCTGGTGCTGCTGCTGTGGCGCCGGCGCGCGCCGCGCAACATTCTGGTGGCGGCGGCCTGCCTGGCCGCCGCGACGCTGGCCCTGCTCAATGGCTTTTTCCCCGAGGATTCGGCGTGGCGTCCGGGGGCGTGGGGCGAATATCAAGCCTTCATCGGCTTTTTCGTGATGATCGCCTTGCTATGCCTGCCGCCGCGCGGGCCGGCCAACCGGGATCGGACGCGGATGATCGCGCTGATGGCGATCGCCGCGCTGGTCATCGTCTTTTCCAAAAACCGCAGCGCGATCATCCTGCTGGCACTCGCGCCGCTGTTGTGGGCGCTGATCCGCGCGCTCGAAAAGTCGGCCGGCGCCGGGCGGCGCTGGTGGCCGCGGCCCCCGGCG
>JACMLV010000530.1 GCA_014379395.1 Burkholderiaceae bacterium | reverse complement strand
GTCGTCGTCGCTGACGCCGGCCAGGTTTGGTGCCACGCCCACGGTGTTGTGGTTACCGATGGTCAGGTTGGCGGCGCTGCCGGCTTTCCAGTCGATGTTGACGATCGCCAGGGTGTTGTTGGTCGATTGCAGGGAAGCCAGATCGCTGAACTGGGTCTTGTCGCCGGAAACGGTGATGTTGAACTGCTCGATGCCTTCTTTCAAAGCGCTATCGGAGAAATCCCACTCGTTCTTGAAGTCGGTCGACATCGCGCCGATGGTCAGGTCGCCGCCTTCTGCGCCGCGGCCGACTTTTTCGAGTTCGACGGTCGAGGTGACTGGCAGGTTGCGTGGATCTTCGACGTTGTCGACACGACCGTACACGTCGTAGAAGCCTGGCAGGGCGTCTTCAACTTGGGCGAAACCGGTTGGGGTCACGGTCAAGCCGCCGCCCAGGGTCAGCACGATCGCTGGGATCGAGTTCGATTGCAGGTTGTGATCCAGACCGGTGTCATCCAGCAGGGTCAGGTCCAGGGTCAGGGTGGTGCCGGCTGGCACTTCGCCGCTGTCGATCATCGCTTGCAGTGGAGCTTGCAGAGCGTCGATGAACTTCTGGTGCGTGGCGATGGTGTGGTCGGTCTCGTTGGTGTCCCACGCTTCGCGGTTGCTCAGGGTGTGGTGGGTGACGGTGCCATCGGCTTCAGCGATGTCGAAGGTGATACCGTCGACGTTAATCGCATTCAAACGGCCAGCAGGAACTGGGGTGGTCGCTTCCAACAGCGCCAGTTCGGCTTTCTCGTCCAGCAGCCAGTAGAAGGCCTTGGTGGTGTTGGTCTTGCCGGCGCCCAGGTAGTCGTTGTCGAACAGGACGGTCAGGTCGGATTCGGCGTCGATGGCGGCGTCGTTACCGGTGTGATCCATACGGATGGTCACGGCCGAGGTGTCGCGACGGGACTCGTACACACCGCTGTCGGTCAGCGTGGTCAGGTTTTCGATGACCAGGGAGGCATCGCTCTGCACGGAACCAACCAGGTCCAGACCCAGCATTTCCTTGGCGTTGATCGTGACGGTCTCGTGTTGAGCGGCGGCGGTAGCGGAGTTGTCAACCGTCAGGGCGGTGAACTTGACCACTTCCAGATCGACGGTCTCTGGCAGGATTGCCGATGCTGGGCCGTGGTTCAGGGCCGAAGCCATTTGCACTTTAGCCAGCAGGGTGTCGGTGCCAGCGCCGCCGTTGACTTGGTCGCCGGTGGCCAGTTGGTTGGTTTGCTCGCCGTTGGCGTTTTGTGCCACGCGTGCGGTGAAGGTGTCGTTGCCGGCGGTGCCGTTGGCGTCATCTTGGCCGACGGTCAGCTTCAGTTGCACAACTGGTGCTGGCTCAGGCGTGACGACTGGTGGCGGGGTGACCAGATCGGCCAGGGTGTTGTCGATTTCAGCTTGGAAAGCGACGGTGTCGGTGTCGGCGGTCACGGTGCTCAGCAGTTCGCGCACGGCGGCGGCGGCTACGTTGCCACGGTAGGCGTTCAGTTCCAGACCGGTGTCGATCGAGGTGGTGAAGCTGTTGGCGATAGCCACCTTGTTGGCGACGACTTGAGCGTCGATCAGGCCTTGGTCGCTGTCATTGTTCAGCGCGCCAGCCATGATGGCCAGGGCTGCTTTGCCCATCGTCAGGCCGCCGTTTTGGATCGCGTTGATCCAGAAGGTCGCGCCTTCGATGTCGGCAGGACGATTCAGCACGTTCTGGTACACGGCGCTGACGAAGCCAATGACGTCGTTGCCGTACAGAGCTTGCGATTCAGCCGAGCCGCTGAAGCTGTCGATCAGGGACTTGACCGCTGGCGTGGTGTCATAGGCGGTCAGCAGACCATCCAGCGTGGTTGGTGCGGCGGCGTTGTCGAGCACGTTCGAGATATTGAACAGGCCCATCGTGTCGGCCGGACGGCCGAAATACGAAATGTAAAGCTCTTGTACCAGGTTTGTGTAATCTGCTGCAGCCATGATGTTTCCTTTATTTAACTAAGGTGGACTAAAATTTTCCGGCAATTCAGTCTTAGCGGCTGGCGCCATTCAGTCTTTTTTGCAGAACAGGGAGTATATTGCCTGACCCCCACAGACTTATTGTGACGGGCATCACAACAAAAGAACTTTTCTTACATTTCAACGATTATTTTTAGTATAAAAGTCAAAATACATCATCAAAACCAGGCTTGACTTCGCTTGAAGCAACGCCCGGTCTTGGCCCTTCACAGCGGGCTCAGCGCGTCCAACGCACCGCGCCCGCCGCCGTCAGGTCCGGGAATCCCGGAGCCTTGAATACATATGCGGCCTCATCAGCCTTGGCGCCGCCTAAATAACCGCGCACCACCGTCGCCGACAGCGGCGAACTCTCGAGCCGGCCGGTTTTGGTGATGTCGCCCTTGACGTTGACGTTGACCTTGCCGGCCTCGCCCACCACCGACATGCTGGTGGAGAAGCTGCGGGCGGCGAAGTCGACGTCGAGGCGGGCGTTCTCCAGGCGCGCGATCTGGGCCGGGGCGCCGGCTTTTTGCAGCGTCACTTCGGACTCGGCCGGCACGAACGAGGCGCTGCCTTCGCGCGGCAGCACCAGGCTGGTGTTGGAGACCCGGCTCAGGGCGTAGGCCCCGACCACGGTCGGCTTGTCGAAGCCGGCGCCGTTCATCTTGTCGATCGCGGCGCGCTCGGGCGCCATGCCGGCCACGGCGGCCCAGCGGCCCCACAGCACCTCGGGCGGACCCTTTTCAACCGGCGTCGGCAGCGGTGGCAACGGCAGCGCGGGCACCGCAGGCGCCTGGTTGACCGTCGGCTTGCCCTTGATGCGCGGATCGACGCCCTTTTGCGCGTCGAGGTTGACGTCGAGCGCCGACAGGCCGGCGTGGGCCACCTTGCCGACCGGCTCGTCCGGGCGCGGCTGCACGTTCTGGTCCGGCATCAGCGCCGGGTTGTTCAATAACTGGGGCGCGCTCTGGCCGCGGCGAATCTGCAGCAGCATGCCGGCCTTGCCGGCGAACAGTTCGCGGCTGGCCTCGCCTTCGCACGGGCCGCTGCCCTCGCGCCCGCACGGGCCGCCGAAGCCGCTGACCACCACGCCGCCCGAGACCACCGCCACGCGCGAGGTCTGCTGGTCGGTGTAGACGATGAAGTCGGTGCCGCGCACGCCGATGGCGGCGACCGGCGTGTTGAAGCGGAAGTTCTGGCGCGCCTGCTTGACCGCGTTGCCGGAGATGCTGCGCGCGACGCCGTCGGTCAATTCGAGCTTGACGCGGGTGTTGGCCGGGTTCTTCTCATCTATATGGTAGGCGGCGATGCGCGCCTTGGTGTTCGGGCGCAGGATGAAGAAGCCGCCGTCGCTGGTCTTGATGTAGACGTAGCCGTCGGCGCCGGTGCTCAGGGCGTCGCCCTCTTGCACGGCGCCGTCGAGCACGGCCGGCTGCCTGGCGACGCGGGCCTGGCCGGTGACGAAGACG
The DNA here is from genome assembly GCA_014379395.1 of Burkholderiaceae bacterium. Lineage (GTDB taxonomy): Bacteria > Pseudomonadota > Gammaproteobacteria > Burkholderiales > Burkholderiaceae_D > Janthinobacterium. Next base: position 738 of record JACMLV010000530.1, on the reverse strand, counting down.
ATGCGGCCGGCCTCCTCAGCGAGGGCGGCGGCGCTGGAGCCGGCCAGCAGGGCCAGGACACAAGGGATCACAAAGGTTTGACGGGGCATAATATTTTCTCCTGAGTATCATTTTCACCCTTCCGCCACTAAAGTATGTGACGAGCATCACATTGTCCAATATAATGCTGTATTGCACAATCGGGCGGTCCCGGCGCGGCGAGCGCGGCGGACTGACGCCGCGCAAGATAGTACCCCGGTAAACAACGCGTTATACTGCCGCCATTTGATCAATCCCTGCCTTCGTCCATTTTGCGTATCGTTCCCTCCCCGACCCTCCTGCTGCGAAGCGGCATCGCGCTGACCGCCGTCTTGCTGACGGTCTGGTCGCAGTGGCTGGCCACGCCGGCGCCGGCGCGCTTCGCCGACGAGTGGCTGCGCGACCGCTTCATCAACTTGCAAACGGTCGACACGCCCGAGTCGCGCATCCTGGTGGTCGATATCGACGAGAGCAGCCTGGCGGCCAATCCGTGGCCGTGGCGGCGCGAGCGCCTGGCCGAGCTGGTCGAAATATTGCTCAGCAACGGCGCCCGCGGCGTCGCGCTCGATATCTTGCAGGAAAAACCGGCCGACACCAAGGGCGACCTGCGTCTGGCGTTGCTGGCGCAACACGGACCGGTGGTGCTGGCCCAGCTGTTCGACTACGCGGTGCGCCAGCAGGGCCTGCGCGGCGGCGCGCTGATCGGCGGCGAGCCGGCGG
>JACMLV010000529.1 GCA_014379395.1 Burkholderiaceae bacterium | reverse complement strand
TGGCGGAAAGGGTGAGATTCGAACTCACGGTACACCAAAGATGTACACTGGATTTCGAGTCCAGCGCATTCGACCACTCTGCCACCTTTCCTTTTGCTACTGCTCGCTTGTTGCCGCGAGAGACAAGATTATAGCAGGGCGTCAGAAAAACGGAAGAGCAAAAAGGAAAAATTCTTAAAATTCTCCTTCCCGCCCGCCCCCGCTCCTTACGCCGCCGCCAGGCGCGTCAAACCGCCCATATACGGTTGCAGCGCGGCGGGGATCTCGACGCTGCCGTCGGCCTGCTGATAATTTTCCAGGATCGCCACCAGGGTGCGCCCCACCGCCAGGCCCGAGCCGTTGAGCGTGTGCGCCAGTTCCGGCTTGCCCTGCGCGTTGCGGAAGCGCGCCTGCATGCGCCGCGCCTGGAACGTTTCGCAGTTCGACAGCGAGGAAATCTCGCGGTAGGTGTTCTGCGCCGGCAGCCACACTTCCAAATCGTAGGTCTTGGCGGCGCCAAAACCGATGTCGCCGGTGCACAGCGCCATCACGCGGTATGGCAGGCCGAGCCGCTGCAAGATGGTTTCGGCGTGGCCGACCATCTCTTCCAGCACTTGATAGGAGGTCTCGGGATGCACCACCTGCACCATTTCCACCTTGTCGAACTGGTGCTGGCGGATCATGCCGCGCGTGTCGCGCCCGTAGCTGCCGGCCTCCGAGCGGAAGCATGGCGTGTGCGCCGTCATTTTCAACGGCAGGGCGTCGAGCGCCAGGATGTCGTCGCGCACGATGTTGGTGAGCGACACTTCCGAAGTCGGGATCAGGTAGAAGGTTTCACCCTCGCCCTCGGCGCCGCCCTTTTTCACCGAAAACAGGTCGGCTTCGAATTTCGGCAGCTGGCCGGTGCCGCGCAGCGAATCGGCGTTGACCATGTACGGCGTGTAGCACTCGGTGTAGCCGTGCTCGTCCGTGTGGGTGTTGAGCATGAATTGCGCCAGCGCCCGGTGCAGGCGCGCGATGCCGCCCTTCATCACCGAGAAGCGCGAACCGGTCAGCTTGGTGGCGACGTCGAAGTCGAGCCCGAGCGGCGCGCCGACGTCGACGTGGTCCTTGACTTCGAAGTCGAAGCTGCGCGGCGTGCCGACCTTGCGCACTTCGACGTTGGCGCTTTCATCCGTGCCGACGGCGACCGATTCGTGCGGCAGGTTCGGCACCGACTGCATGAATTCGCCCATCTTGGCCTGCACCAGCGCCAGCGCCGCCTCGTCGGCCTTGAGCGCGTCGCCCAGGCCGGCCACTTCGGCCATCACGCCAGAGGTGTCTTCCCCCTTGCCCTTCAACATGCCGATCTGCTTGGACAGCGAGTTGCGCTTGCCTTGCAGTTCTTCGGTGCGGGTCTGGATGGTTTTGCGCTCGGCTTCGAGGGCGTTGAAACCGGCCACGTCGAGCTGGAACTTGCGCGTTGCCAGGCGCGCCGCCACGCTGTCGATGTCTTTACGGAGAAGTTGGATATCTATCATGGGAATTGCCGCTGTGTCGAAAGCGGCAATTGTACCAAGCCAAGCCGACTTGCTCGCGGGTTTCGCAGCGCAAGCCCACGCCCGGACGCCCCGCCCCGCCAACGCGGCTCAGCCGGCCGCGTCCTTCACCAACTGGCCCAGCCGCACGATGCCGGCCGCCGTTTCCGCGCTCCATGAGTTGCCGCAGTTGAGACGGATGTAATTGGTGAGCTTGCCCGACGCGGAAAACAGCGGGCCCGGCATGAAGGCCACGCCGGCCGCGATGGCGTCGCGGTGCAGCGTCAGCGCGTCGACCGCGGCCGGCATCCGTATCCACAGCACGAAGCCACCCTGCGGCTCGGACAGGGAGCACTCGGCCGGAAACGCCTCGGCCACCGCGTCCGACATGCGGGCGATGCGCTGCACCAGCTCGCGCCGCATTTTGCGGATCTGCTGATCGTAGCTGCTGCCGCCGATGAAGTCGGCCAGCGCGGACTGGAAGAAGTGCGTGGTGGTGCCGCTGAAGACGGTTTTGAGCAGCATCACTTGCTGGGCGTAGCGCCCGGCCGCCACGTAGCCGACCCGCACCGCCGGGCTGACCGCCTTCGAAAAGGACGAGCACAGCAGGACGTGGCCGCTCGTGTCGTAGGCCTTGACCGGCCACGGCCGCTCGTTGGTGAAGCACAGGTCGCCGTACACGTCGTCCTCGATCAACGGGATGCCGTGTTGCGTGAGCAGCGCCGCCAGCCGCTTCTTGTTGGCCTCCGGCATGATCGTGCCAAGCGGATTGTTGGCGTTCGGGATGAACAGGCAGGCCTGCACCAGGCCCGCCTGCATCGCCAGTTCCAGCGCGTCGATCGAGGGCCCGGTTTTCGGATCGGTCGGAATTTCCAGCGCCTTCATGCCGAGGCTTTCGATCATTTGCAGCAGCACGAAATAAGTGGCCGATTCGATGGCGATGGTGTCGCCCGGCTTGGCCACCGCGCGCAGGCACAGGCTGATCGCCTCGGTGCAGGAACTGGTGACGACGATCTCGCCGGCGTCGAGCTGGCCCCAGTCGAGCGCGCGCCGCGTCAGTTGGCGCACGAAGCCCGGCTCGTTGGTTTCGACGCAGCTGACCTTGGACAGCAGCTCCGGTTGGCGCCGCACCAGGCCGGCGACGGTGCGCTGCATGCGCTTAATCGGCAGCAATTCATCGGGCGGCCAGGCCGAGCCGAGCTGAACCAGATGGGAACCCTCGTTGGCCTGCAGCACCCGCATCAACAGATTGTTGATGCCGACATAGCCCGGCTCCTTCAAGTCCTGGCTCTCGGGCACGGACGCCAGGGTGCGCGCCCGGTGCCGCACATAGAAGCCGGCCTGCGGCTTGGCGTCGATCAGGCCGCGGTCCTCCATCAGGCGCAGCGCCTGCATGACGGTGCTCACGGACAGGCGTTTTTGCTGGGCCAGATGGCGGATCGAGGGCAGGCGGTCGCCCGGCGCGAGCACGCGGCTGGCGATCAAGGAGCCCAGTTCGTTGGCCAGGTGTTCATAGAGATTGAGTTGTGTGGACATAGGTAATTGTGACGCACGCGAGGCGCCGCGCGACAGGTACAACGGCTTGAAATTTCAACCATAACAGTTTTCCAAAAAGCCCACTGTACCGGTAACAATTTCGTTTTGTTGCATCTGTCACCAAGTCGGCCCGGCCCGTATTCTGGATGCATGAATCAACGACGCAGGAGGGTGCGATGAAACAAGCTAGGAACCAGATCGAGTACGAATTGACGGAGCAGCATTTGCTGCGTGTGAGCGACGCCGCCGGCCAGCGCGTCGAGTGCATCAGCGGGCAGGCCCTGATCACCGTCTACGGCATGCTGCTCGACATCGAGCTGCGCGCCGGCCAGTCGTTCGTCATCCCGAACGGCGGCCTGACCCTGATCGAGGCGCTGAACAACGGACGGGTGCGCATGGCGCCACCGGCCCGCTCGCAACCGGCGCGGCGTTGGCTGCATCGAGGCTGGCGCAGCCTGACCGGCTGGGGCGTGCCGGCCTAGGCTGGAAGCTAACCCTTGCCGGCCTTGCGGTCGAGCTCGCGCAACCAGGCCAGCTTGTCGGCGATCTTGCTTTCCATGCCGCGCGGCACCGGGCGATACCAGCCCGGTTCCGACATGCCGTCCGGGAAGTAGGTTTCGCCGGCGGCGTAGCCGTCCGGCTCGTCGTGCGCGTAGCGGTAGGCGTGGCCGTGGCCGAGTTCCTTCATCAGCTTGGTCGGCGCGTTGCGCAGATGCACCGGCACCTCGCGCGACTTGTCGCGCTTCACAAACGCCATCGCCGAATTGAAGGCGTTGTAGCCGGCGTTGCTCTTGGCCGCGATCGCCAGGTACAGCACCGCCTGCCCCAGCGCCAGCTCGCCCTCCGGGGAGCCGAGCCGCTCGTAGGTTTCGGCGGCGTCGTTGACGATCTGGAAGGCGCGCGGATCGGCCAGGCCGATGTCCTCCCAGGCCATCCGGATGATGCGGCGCGACAGGTATTTCGGATCGGCGCCGCCGTCGATCATGCGGCAAAACCAGTACAGCGCGGCGTCCGGGTTGGAGCCGCGCACCGATTTGTGCAGCGCCGAAATCTGGTCGTAGAAGTTGTCGCCGCCCTTGTCGAAGCGGCGCGCGTTGAGCGACAGCGCGTTCTCGACGAAGGCGGCGTCGATGCGCGTGACGCCGCTCGAGGCGGCCGCCGTGTCGGCCTGTTCCAGCAAGTTCAGGAAGCGGCGCGCGTCGCCGTCGGCGAAACCGATCAGGGTGTCGATGGCGACGTCGTCGAATTCGAGCCGCGGCAATGCGGCCGCGCGCGCCTTGGCCAGCAGTTGCCGCAGCTCGTCGTCGGTGAGCGACTTGAGCACATAGACCTGGGCACGCGAGAGCAGGGCCGAGTTGACTTCGAAGCTGGGGTTCTCGGTCGTCGCACCGATGAAGGTGACCAGCCCGGACTCGACGAAGGGCAGCAGCGCGTCTTGCTGTGCCTTATTGAAGCGGTGGATTTCATCGACGAACAACAGGGTCGGCTTGCCGCCCTGGTCGAGGTTTTGCTGCGCCTGCTCCATCGCGGCGCGGATGTCCTTGACGCCGGCGAACACCGCCGACAAGGCGATGAATTCGCTGTCGAAGGCGTGCGCCATCAGCCGCGCCAGCGTGGTCTTGCCGACGCCCGGCGGGCCCCACAGGATCATCGAATGCGCCTTGCCGGCCTCGAAGGCGAGCCGCAGCGGCTTGCCTTCGCCCAGCAGGTGGCTCTGGCCGATCACTTCGGACAGGCTCTTCGGGCGCAAGGCCTCGGCCAGCGGCGCCGCCGGCTCCTGCTTGAACAGGTCATTCATGGCGCGCCCTCCCCGCCGGCGGCACGGTGAAGGACGAAAGCGCGGGACGGAAGCATGATGTCATTGTGAACTCGGTGGGCGGGAGCGCATAGTCTAGCAGCCTGTCGGACTTTGGGAGTCGAAGCGAAAAAATAGCTGGGCGAGGCCAGATTTTGACGGTTTCGCAGTGCCAATAGCGAGCTATTGGCCGAGAAAACGGCGAAATATGGACCGCCCAGATATTTTTGCAGCCGACGAGCCTAAGTCCGACAGACTCCTAGTTGCGCTTGTCGCGCGCCGACTCCTGGAGCTTCTCGCCGGCCTGCTCGATCTTGGCGCCGGCCTGGCCGATCTTCTCGCCGACCTTTTCGGTCGCCTTGTCGATACCCGCGCCGGCGTTGCGGGTGGCCTGATCGAGCCGCTCGCTGGCGTCCTGCGCCGCCTTGGCCATGTCCGCGCTGACCTTGTCCTTGGCTTGCAGCAGATCGGTGCCGACCTTCTCGGCGGCCTGATCGATCTTGCGGCCGGCCTGCTCGGCCGGGCCCAGGGCGCTGGCTTCCTCTTTCTTCTGGCAGCCTTGCAGCGCGCCGAACACCGCGGCGGCCGCCAGCAGCGCGGCGAATTTGTTTTGCGTCTTCATGTCGTTGTCTCCCGATAGTTAATCAGGAGCAGCATACACCGGGCACCGGCAGGGCCGCGTCCGGCGGCGCGAGCAGAGCGCGAAAAGCGGTCTCAGTTTCGCGCGTACGCCTGCGGCGACTGGCGTTCGTTGCCGGCGACCTGGAAGCTGGTGTCGCGCCGCGCCACTTCGCGGCCGTTCAAAAACAGCACGCTTTGCACCGTGTACTGGCCCTGCTCCATGCCGCGCGGAATCTTGTATACGCCCACCGCGCGGTATTGGCCGGCGCCGTCGACGTTGTGCACCTTGGCGATCTGCGGCGTGTCGGACGCCTTTTCGCCGTTCGCCTTTATCAAGGTCATGCTCTGCACCACGTCCGCCCCATAGCGCGACTGGCCGATCAGCTTGATGTCGCCGATCACCTGCAGCGGCTCGCCGCCGGCCCGCGCCACAGCGGCCGACGGACGCACCCGATACTCCTTGAGCGCGATCTGATCGTCGGGAACCATCACCCCTTCGCGCCGCGCCTGCGCGTTCACGCTCTGGCCCGAGGCGACTTTTTCGGAATAACTCGACCAGCCGAACGCGGCGCCGACCAGGGCGCCGACGGTGGCCCCGCCGGCGCAGTCGCGCCCCATCAAGCCGGCCAGC
>JACMLV010000528.1 GCA_014379395.1 Burkholderiaceae bacterium | reverse complement strand
GCTTTTGCTTCGCCGCCGAATTTCTTCGACAGAACGGTAGCGATTGCGGCCGTCAGCGTGGTCTTACCGTGGTCGACGTGACCGATGGTGCCGACGTTGACGTGCGGCTTGGTCCGTTCGAATTTACCTTTTGCCATTTTGTTCTTCCTTAAGACAATGATTTAAATAGTGAGGCCGGCCCGCACATGCGGCCCGGCCCGATTGTGCTGTTACTTGGCTTTCGAGCTGACGATGGCTTCCGTCACATGCTTCGGCGCTTCCGAATAGTGCTTGAATTCCATCGAGTATGTAGCGCGGCCCTGGGTGGCCGAACGCAGCGAGGTCGAGTAACCGAACATTTCCGACAATGGCACTTCGGCCTTGATGATCTTGCCACCACCGCCGGCGATCTCATCCATACCTTGCACCATGCCGCGACGCGACGACAAGTCGCCCATCACGGTGCCGGCGTAGTCTTCCGGCGTTTCCACTTCGACCGACATCATCGGCTCGAGAATCACCGGCGAGGCCTTGCGGCAGCCATCCTTGAATGCCATCGAAGCGGCCATGCGGAACGCATTTTCGTTCGAGTCGACATCGTGGTAGGAACCGAAGAACAGCGTGACCTTGACGTCGACCACTGGGTAGCCAGCCATCACGCCCGAAGTCAGCGTGTCGCGCACACCTTTTTCGACCGCGGGGATGTACTCGCGTGGCACGGTGCCGCCCTTGATGGCGTCGACGAATTCGAAACCCTTGCCCGGTTCTTGCGGCTCGATCTTCAGAACCACGTGGCCGTACTGACCGCGACCACCGGATTGCTTGACGAACTTGCCTTCGGACTCTTCGCAAGTCTTGCGGATCGTTTCGCGGTAGGCCACTTGTGGCTTGCCGACGGTCGCTTCGACGTTGAACTCGCGCTTCATGCGGTCGACGATAATTTCCAGGTGCAACTCGCCCATACCACCGATGATGGTCTGGCCCGACTCTTCGTCGGTCTTGACGCGGAACGAAGGATCTTCCTGTGCCAGGCGGTTCAGCGCCAAGCCCATTTTTTCCTGGTCGGCCTTGGTCTTCGGCTCGACGGCCTGCGAGATCACCGGCTCAGGGAAGACCATTTTTTCCAGCGTGATGATGGCCGCTGGATCGCACAGCGTCTCGCCGGTGGTCGCATCTTTCAGGCCGACCGCGGCGGCGATGTCGCCGGCATGCACTTCCTTGATTTCTTCGCGCTGGTTGGCGTGCATCTGCAAGATGCGGCCCAGACGTTCCTTCTTGTTCTTGATCGGGTTGTAGACGGTGTCGCCCGACTTGATCGTTCCCGAATAAACGCGGAAGAAGATCAGCTGGCCGACGAACGGGTCGGTCATGATCTTGAACGCCAGCGCCGAGAACTTCTCGTCGTCTTCTGCTTTACGCACAACCGGCAGGTCGTCTTCATCCATGCCCTTGACAGGCGGAATGTCGATCGGCGACGGCAGGTATTCGATCACGCCGTCGAGCATCGCTTGCACGCCCTTGTTCTTGAACGCGGTGCCGCACATCATCGGCACGATTTCGGAGGCGATGGTGCGGATGCGCAGGGCCTTCTTGATCTCTTCTTCCGACAGATCGCCTTCTTCCAGGTACTTGTTCATCAGCTCTTCGGACGCTTCGGCGGCCGCTTCGACCATCTTCTCGCGCCACTCGGCGGCTTGATCGGCCAATTCGGCCGGGATCTCGCGGTAGTCGAACTTCATGCCCTGCGACGCGTCGTCCCAGTAGATCGCCTTCATCTTGACCAGGTCGACCACGCCGAGGAAGTTCTCTTCGGCGCCGATCGGGATCTGCAGCGGAATCGGGTTGGCCTTCAGGCGCGCGCGCATCTGATCGTAGACCTTGAAGAAGTTGGCGCCGGTGCGGTCCATCTTGTTGACGAAGGCCATGCGTGGCACTTTGTACTTGTTAGCCTGACGCCACACGGTTTCCGATTGCGGCTGCACGCCGCCGACTGCGCAGTACACCATGCAGGCGCCGTCCAACACGCGCATCGAGCGCTCGACTTCAATGGTGAAGTCGACGTGGCCCGGGGTGTCGATGATGTTGATGTGGTGCTCAGGGAAATTGTTCGCCATTCCCTTCCAGAAGCAAGTCGTTGCCGCGGAGGTAATCGTGATACCGCGCTCTTGCTCTTGCTCCATCCAGTCCATGGTGGCGGCGCCATCATGCACTTCGCCAATCTTGTGGTTCACGCCGGTGTAGAACAGGACGCGCTCGGTGGTGGTGGTCTTACCGGCATCGATGTGAGCGGAAATACCGATATTGCGGTAGCGCTCAATAGGGGTCTTGCGGGCCATAATTAATCCTAAATGAATGAACAAAACCGAGCAGCATTTTTTTGCAAAAATGAGCCCGGCTTCGAACAACAGGTACGTATCGGCGCCCTGGCGGGCGCCGGCGTTTTATTAGAAGCGGAAATGCGAGAACGCTTTGTTCGCTTCGGCCATGCGGTGCACTTCATCGCGCTTTTTCATGGCGCCGCCGCGGCTTTCGGCCGCTTCCATCAACTCGCCGCCAAGGCGTTGCGGCATCGATTTCTCGCTGCGCTTGTTCGCAGCTTCACGCAACCAACGCATCGACAAAGCCATACGGCGAACTGGGCGAACTTCGACCGGCACCTGGTAGTTTGCACCACCGACGCGACGGGATTTCACCTCGACCAGAGGCTTGCAATTGTTGATTGCGGTGACGAACACTTCGAGCGGATCCTTGCCCGATTTCGTTTTGATGTGCTCGAAGGCACCGTAGATGATGTTTTCGGCGATCGACTTCTTGCCCGACAGCATCAAGACGTTGACGAACTTGGCGACATCGGTGTTGCCGAATTTTGGATCTGGCAAAATATCACGCTTGGGTACTTCACGACGACGTGGCATATCAATTCCTTTCAATCTTCAGTTGAGCGCGCTCTTTGGCACACTCGCGGACGGCCATCATAGCCTTCCACTTACTCGACCAGATGTGGTCGACTACATTCACTTAGCTAGTTAGCTACCACTTTGCATGAAGCGAAACTTGGTTGTGCAACTAGTATTACTTCTTGCCCGCTTTAGCGCGCTTGGTACCGTACTTCGAACGCGATTGCTTACGGTCTTTGACGCCTTGGGTATCGAGGGCACCGCGCACCATGTGGTAACGCACACCCGGCAAATCCTTGACGCGGCCGCCGCGCAACAGCACGACACTGTGCTCTTGCAGGTTATGGCCTTCACCGCCAATGTACGAAATGACTTCGAAACCATTGGTCAGGCGGACTTTGGCGACTTTACGCAGAGCCGAGTTTGGCTTCTTTGGAGTCGTCGTGTAAACACGCGTGCAAACGCCGCGCTTTTGCGGGCTGTTTTCCAGCGCCGGCGATTTGCTCTTCACGGTCAGTGCGACGCGTGGATTGCGAATCAGTTGATTGATGGTTGGCATCGTTATAAATCCAACAAAATTACCACGATTGATAACCCGGGCTGCTGCCCGGGGACTAAAACCTAGTCCCGGTTCGACTGCCAGCGCCGGCGCCAACAGCCGCTCAAGTAAAGCGGCCGAACAATGCGTAGACGATGTGCAGAATAAAATCGAGAACTCGCGAGTATAGGGGCGGGCATGATCGCGGTCAACCTCTTTCGCGGCCCGGCGCAGAATAAAAGGGCGGCGCAGGGCGGCCCAAAAGGCCGGATAATAACGGACTTTGCATTTTCCCCGTTCCTATGCGCGCCCTGCTCCGCCCCGCCAATCTGTTTCTGTTGCTGACCTACGCGCTGTTGTCGGCGGTGCCGTTCATGCCACTGTTGCTGGGCAAGGACATCGAGGAGCCGCTGCGCATGCTTGGCGTCGAGCTGCTGGCCTGGATCGCGGCCTGGGCCCTGTTCAAGCGTCCGGCGGGTTTTCACTGGCTGTTGATCCCGGCCTTCCTGGCCCTGCCGACCGAACTGTATCTATTCACCTTCTACGGCCAGGGCATCTCGACCCACCACCTCGGCATCATCGCCGAGACCAGCCCGCGCGAATCGATCGAATTTCTGGGCCGGAAAATCTGGCTGATGGCGGCCATCATGGTCGCCATGATCGCGTGGTGGACGCTGAGCTGGCGCGCGGCCTGCAAGACGCGCGATCTGGACTGGGACGACGCCTCGCGCTGGGTGGCGCTGGGCGCGCTGGCGGTGGTCGGCGCGATCTGGCTGTACGGCCATGAATTCGGCGTGCGCGGCAAGCCGGCGG
>JACMLV010000527.1 GCA_014379395.1 Burkholderiaceae bacterium | reverse complement strand
GCTGAATTCTTCCTTGCCCGGTATCTGCATCGCGATCTTGAATTGGCCGCCGATGTCATCAAAGCTGTCGAACAACGTGACGTCGTGGCCGCATTCGGCCGCCACCGTGGCCGCCGACATGCCGGCCGGGCCGGCGCCGACCACGGCGATGCGGCGCGGCGTGGCCGCCGGCGCGTACACCAGTTCGGTTTCCCGGCAGGCGCGCGGGTTGACCAGGCAGCTGGCGGGCAAGTTGGCGAAGGTGTGGTCGAGGCAGGCCTGGTTGCAGCCGATGCAGGTGTTGATTTGGTCGGCCTGCCCGGCGGCGGCCTTGGCCACGAATTGCGGATCGGCCAGGAACGGGCGCGCCATCGAGATCAGGTCGGCCTCGCCGCGCGCCAGGATGGCCTCGGCGTCGCCCGGCGTGTTGATGCGGTTCGAGGCCACCACGGGAATGCCGAGCTCGCGCCGCAGGCGGCCGCTCACGCCGGCGAAGGCGGCCCGCGGCACCGAGGTGACGATGGTCGGCACGCGCGCCTCGTGCCAGCCGAAGCCGCTGTTGATGATGTTCGCGCCGGCCCGTTCCAGCGCCTTGGCGACCGCCACGGTGTCGTCCCAGTTGTTGCCGCCGTCGACCAGGTCGAGCAGCGAGTGGCGGTACATGACGATGAATTGGCGCCCGACGGCGGCGCGGATGCGCTCGACGATCTGGACCGGCAGACGCATCCGGTTCTCGATGGCGCCGCCCCAGCGGTCGGTGCGCAAATTGGTGCGCGGACAGAGGAATTGGCTCAGCAGATAGCCTTCGCTGCCCATCACCTCGACGCCGTCGTAGCCGGCCAGCTTGGCCAGCCGGGCGCAGCGCGCGTAGTCGGCGATGGTCGAGAGGATGCCGCGCTCGCTCAGCGCGCGCGGCGTGAAGCGCGAAATCGGCGATTTCCTGGCCGAGGCCGACACCACCAGCGGCTGGTAGCCGTAGCGCCCGGCGTGCAGGATTTGCAGCAGGATCTTGCCGCCCTCGGCGTGCACGGCGCGGGTGACGCGGCGGTGGTTGAAGACGTCGCCGAGGAAGTTCAGGGTGCCGCCGAACGGCAACAGCCAGCCGGCCCGGTTGGGCGCGATGCCGCCGGTGACGATCAGGCCGACGCCGCCGCGCGCCCGCTCGGCGTAGAAGGCGGCCAGCTTGCCGTAGTTGTAGAAGCGGTCTTCCAGCCCGGTGTGCATCGAGCCCATGATGACGCGGTTGCGCAGCGTGGTGAAGCCAAGGTCGAGCGGTTCTAGCAGGTGCGGGTAGGCGGTCATGGCGGGCGGGCGGAATGGGGGATGGAAGCATTAAAACCCGTTTCTCTAGAAGGCGGCTTCTAAAGTCGAGTTCGCTTCGCGCGCGCTTGTGTTGCGCGCCGCTTTCCCCTACGCTGGACCGATGAAACCATTCTTGCGTTGCTTGCCGCTGGCGCTGGCCGGACTCGCCCTCGAGGCGCCCGCGTTCGACGTGTCGGTCCAGCGGCTCAAATGGGAGGGGCGCGACATGTATGAAATCAGTGTCAGCGGGGTGGTGCGGGCGCCGCCGGCCACCGCGTGGACGGTGCTCACCGATTACGAGCGACTCAGCGAATTCGTGCCCGATTTGAAGTCGTGCCGGGTGCTCTCGCGCAGCGGCAACGAGGTCGTCGTCGAACAATACGGCACCGCCCATTTCCTGTTCATCCCGAAGCCGCTGCACCTGGTGGTGCGCGCGCTGGAGACGCCCATCACCAGCGTCGACATCAGCCTGGTGTCGGGCGACATGAAGCTGTACGCCTCGCGCTGGGAACTGGCCGCGCTGCCAGGGGGCGGCACGCGGATTATCTACAGCGGCCGGCTGATCCCGGATTTCTACGTGCCCGGCCTGCTGGGCGCGCGCCTGATCCGCGCCGACGTCGAGCGCATGCTGGCGGCGGTGCTGGCGCGCATCGAGTCGGTCCATGAACAGGAAGCGCGCGACGCCGCCGGCGCCGGCGCGAAAGCCGCGCCTCAGGCCAGGTAGGTGTCGCGGTCGCGCAATTCGGCGAAGTTTTCCAGGCTGCCGATCTTGACGACGACCGGATTCAGGCTGGCCTGGGTTTGCATCGAGCGCCAGGCGAACAGCCATTCCTTTTCGGCCGCGTCGGCGGCGCCCTTGCTGAAGGCGACGCCGAGCGCGGCGCGCACGCCGTATTCGACGGCGCCGTCGATCCCGGCCCAGCTCGGCAAGGTGCGCTGCACCGCGCGGTGCAGGCGTTCGCCGAATTCCTCGGTGTTGTGGATGATCAGGCAGCTGTCGGCCGGCGCGAACAGGTCGAACAGGCGCTTGTCCCAGGCTTGGGAAAAGCTCAGCGTCAGGCATTTGGCCGCCGGCGTCAGGCGGAACTGGCCCAGCGTGAGCGCCAGTTCTAGTTCGCTGCGCATGCCGTAGCGGTGCAGGGTCGGGGGGCGTTGGTAATCGTGCATGCTTGACTCGTATGATGAAAGGTTGGCGAAACAGCCGGTGCCGGCCTTAATTTAATGCTTGCGCCGATGATGGCGCAGGCGCATGTTTTTCGACGCGATGAAGATCTCGCGCAGCAGGTAGCCGAAGCTGCCGATCAGCGCCAGCATGGCGAACACGAACAGGCCGGCGATGTAGCGGTCGAGCGGCAGGTTGAGCGTGTCGCCCAGGAACAGCATCGCGATCACCAGGCACACCAGCAGGCCGCAGGCGGTGCTGAGCGTGATGGCGTAGTTGATCAGATGGCTGCGCTGGTACAGCGCTTCGAGCTCGTCCGTGTCGGCGCCGCGCGGCGCCTTGTCGAGCCGGTCTTCCAGCGCGCGCGAACGGTCGACGATGCGCGCCAGCCGGTTGGTCAGCACCGTCAGGTTGGTGCACACGCCGGTGAGCAAAAAAACCGGGGCGATCGCCAGTTGAATGATGTGGCCGATGTCGCCAAGCTGGATATTCATGAAAAAGCTTTATGGTTATGGTCTTTTCTGCTGCGACGCAACATCCGCGCCGCGCAGGCGCTAGTGTAGTGTTGCGCGTTGATTGTGACCAATAAAAATGGCGGATTTTTCGCCGAGACAAGAAAAAACCGCAGCAATACCGAGGTATCGCGAGGATTTATGACGCAGTATCGGCGGAAAAGACGCTTTTTTT
>JACMLV010000526.1 GCA_014379395.1 Burkholderiaceae bacterium | reverse complement strand
CGACTTCGGTCATCGATTGACCGGCTTGATCCACCAGCTTGGTGCCCGCCTCGACCTTGCCGCCGGATTCGACAATCAATTCCTTGATCTCCTTCGCCGCGGTCGCGCTGCGCTGGGCCAGGTTTCTGACTTCGGTTGCCACCACGGCAAAGCCGCGCCCCTGCTCGCCGGCGCGCGCCGCTTCGACCGCCGCGTTCAAGGCCAGGATATTGGTCTGGAACGCGATGCCGTCGATGACGCCGATGATGTCGGCCACTTTCCGCGCCGAGGCGTTGATCGAGCCCATCGTTTGCACCACTTGCGCCACCACCGCGCCGCCCCGCAGCGCGGTGTCCGACGCGCACAGCGCCAGCTCGTTGGCCTGGCGCGCATGGTTGGCGTTGTGCTTGACGGCGCTGGCCAGTTCTTCCATCGCGGCGGCGGTTTGCTGCAGCGCGCCGGCCTGCTCCTCCGTGCGGGCCGACAGGTCGAGGTTGCCGGAAGCGATCTGGCCGGAGGCGGCGCAGATGGCTTCGGTTCCCTGGCGCACCTGGCCGACGATGCCGACCAGGTTGCCGTTCATGTCCCGCAGCGCGGCCAGCAATTGCCCGGCCTCGTCCTTGCCGTGGACTTCGATTTCGCTGCTCAGATCCCCTTCCGCGACCTTCTGCGCGACCGTCACGGCCTGCCGCAGCGGGCCGGTGATGGTGCCGCTGATCCAGTACGCCAGCGCCACGCCCAGCAGCGTCGCGGCCGCCCCCAGGCCGATCATCAGGGCGCGCGCCGAGGCGGTGAGGTGGACCACTTCGGCGCCGCTGGCGGCCACGATATGTTTTTGCAGATTCGACAGCGCCACCACCGATTCGGTGAGCGCGTCGAGCGCCGGCAGGGCGCTGGCGAGCATGATCTTGCCGGCCTCCTCGCGCCGCTCGTCGGCCACCAGCTTGCCAACTCCGGCGAGCGCGCCCAGGTAGAGCGCGCGCCGCTCCTTGATTTTTGCCAGCAGCGCCGTGCCTTCCGGCCGGTGGATCAGTTGTTCAAGGGTGGCGAGGGCGCCGTCGACGACGCGCCGGTTGCCGTCGATGGTGGCGCCTATCTGGGCCTCGCGGGCCCGGTCCGGCGTGATCAGCAATTCCATGCTGCTGCGCGCGTTGGCGCGCGTGAGCAGGTTGATCGTATTGGCGGCGTCGGCCTTGACCCAGTCCTGTTCGATGATTCTGCCGTTGATACGCCCGACGTCGTCGAACTGCAGTATGGCGATCACGATCAGGCCGGCCATCAGCGCGAGCAGCAGCCCGAAAGCGCCGCACAGGCGGGTCCCGATTTTCAAGTTTGCAATTTTCATTTGCGCGTCCTCGGTTGGTAAAGTTATTTTGGCAACCTTGCCGCTATTGGGTTGTCGCCTCGCTCGTCCGTTGCGTTGTTGCGGTGCAGCATAGCAAGCGAATGTGTCGCGCTTGTGACCGTCGGTGGCCGGCGCGCCGATACCGGCTGGCGGGCCCGGGCGGCGCGGTGGCGGAGGAGTGGCGGACGGATTTGCGCGCCGCCGGGGCCGGATCGCGGGTTCGCGTGGCGCCGGGGCGTTGATGTGTGGGAAGGTGCCGGACTGGCTGAAAGAGCGGCCGCTCAGCGCGGCATCGCGTTGCTGAAGGTGAGGAAGCGGCGCACGGTGCCGCGGTCGAAGTTGTCGACGATGCTGCGCAAGGTCAGCCAGCGCAGGTCGCGCAGGCGCCAGGCCAGCACCGATTCGGCGTAGGCCGGCGTCTCGTAGAAGACGTCGTCGTCGTCGGCGCGCAGCTCGGTGAGCAGGTAGCGCAGCGCGCAATAGCACGGCTCGTCGTTGGCGTCGCGCCCGATGGTGCGGTCGGCCGCCATCTCGTATTCCATGAAGACGTCGAAGCTGGCCGGCGCGACGACCTGG
>JACMLV010000525.1 GCA_014379395.1 Burkholderiaceae bacterium | reverse complement strand
CCGGCCGGCGTCAGAACTTCTTGACTTCGATGTTATATTTTTGCAGCGCGTAACCCATCTGGCGCGGCGAGATGTTGAGCACCCGCGCCGCCTTGGCCTGCACCCAGCCGCACTGCTCCAGCGCCCAGATCAGGCGTTCGCGCTCGGTGGTCGGCGGCTGGTCGGCCGCCGCCGCCGCGCCGGGGCGCAAGTCGCGCAGCGAGATGACGGCGGTGCCCGATTCGTCCACGCTCGACTGGCCGACGATGGCGTCGGCCGCCAGGTGCGCCGGCGCGTGCAGGTGCTGGGTCAGGCACTTGTTCTGCTGGCACGAGAAGTTGATCTCGTTGATCGTGTTCCCGCGCGCCATGGTGGCGGTGCGCTCGACGCAGTTTTCCAGCTCGCGCACATTGCCCGGCCAGTAGCAGTTGACCATCACGTTGACCGCCTGCGGCGAGATCGTCATCTCGCGCCCGTTCTCCTCGCCGAACTTCTTGACGAAGTATTCGATCAGGTGCGGGATGTCCTCGCGCCGCTCGCGCAGCGGCGGAATGAAGATGCTGACGACGTTGATCCGGTAGTACAAGTCGGCGCGGAACTCGTTGGCGGCGACCGCCTTTTCGAGGTCGCGGTTGGTGGCCGTGATCAGGCGCACGTCGACCTTGATCGAGCGCGAGCCGCCGACCCGCTCGAACTCGCGCTCCTGCAACACGCGCAGCAGCTTGGCCTGGAAGGCCGGCGAGATCTCGCCGATTTCATCCAAGAACAGGGTGCCCTTGTGGGCCAGCTCGAAGCGGCCCTTGCGCTCGGCCTGGGCGCCGGTGAAGGCGCCCTTTTCGTGGCCGAACAATTCCGACTCGAGCAGCGTCTCCGACAGCGCGGCGCAGTTGACCTTGATGAACGGCATGTCCTTGCGCGGACTCAGGTAGTGGATCGCGCGCGCGATCACCTCCTTGCCGGTGCCGCTCTCGCCGCGCAGCAGCATGGTCGAGCGCGACGGCGCCGACTGGTGCACCTCGGCGAACACCTGCTGCATCGCCTTCGAGATGCCGATCACGTTGTCGATGCTGTATTTGCCGTGCAGCTCCTGCTGCAGGCGCTTCTTTTCCTCGATGAACTGGGTGCGCTCGGCCGTCACGTTGCGGTACAGGCGCACGGTCTGGCCGATCAGGTTGGCCACCATGGTCAACAGGCGCACGTCGTTGTCGTAGCTGTGCATGCCGTCGTTGCCGTCGACCACGCGGTCGATCGAGAGCACGCCAAGTGTCTCGCGCACCACCTTGATCGGCACGGCGATGAAGGCGATGCTCTTGCCCTCGTTTTCTTCGAGCGAGCGGGTGCGCCCGAGGAACAGCGGCTCCTTCGAAATGTCGGTCACCACGCTCGCCACGCCGGTCTGGAACACGCGCCCGGTGATGCCCTCGCCGGCCCGGTAGCGGCCGCGCGCGAATTCCTCCTGGGTGATGCCGCTTGCACTGACAAGGTGCAGCTCACCAGATTCGTGCATCAGGCTGATCATGCCGCGCCGCGCGCCGATGTGGCTGCTAAGCACGTGCAGCACCTCGCGCAGGGTGATCGACAGGTCGAGCGAGGAGCCCAGCACCTTGCTGATCTCATAGATCGTGACCAGCTCGATGTGCCCGCTTCTGTCAGATGTTCTAGTCATCGAATTCTCCAAATGTAAACGCTGTGACACGGCTTCCCGCACGGGGACAAGCCCGTGGCGCAAACCGCTTCCTTTCGCCGCTTTTTTGGTCTTCGAAGGCTGACATCAGGTACACAATTTTGTTATCTCCGACAATT
>JACMLV010000524.1 GCA_014379395.1 Burkholderiaceae bacterium | reverse complement strand
GACGCGATGGGCTGCCAACGCGACATCGCCGCCAAGCTCGTCGAGCGCGGGGCGGACTACGTCCTGGGCGTGAAGGACAACCAGCCCGGCTTGGCCGAAGCGGTCAAGCTGTGGTTCGACGCCGCCGACGCCGGCGAAATGGACCGGCCATTCTGGGGCGACATCCAGATCGAAAAAGATCACGGGCGGATCGAAACCCGGCGCTGCCTGGCGACCGACGATGTCGCCTGGCTACAGGAGCAAAACCAACATTGGGCCGGATTGCGCAGCCTGGTGATGATCGAATCGACGCGGGAAATCATCGGCAGGAACGGCACCGGCACGGCCACCACGTCGAGGTCGAGCGGCACCGCTACAGCGTGCCGCAGACCCTGGTCGGCCAAGTGCTGGAGGCGCGCATCACCGCGGCGGTGGTCGAACTGCTCCATCGCGGCCAGCGTGTCGCCAGCCACGCCCGCAACAGCCGGGCCGGCGGCTTCACCACCATTGCCGCGCACATGCCGGCGGCGCACCGCGCCCACATGGAATGGACGCCGCAGCGGCTGATCCACTGGGGCGAGGGCATCGGCCCGGCCACCGCCGAGGCGGTGACGCGGCTCATGGCCGAGAACCGGGATCCCGAGCATGGCTACCGCGCCTGCATGGGATTGCTGTCGCTGGCCAAGCGCTACGGCAAGTTGCGCCTGGAGGCGGCCTGCACGCTGGCCCTGCAGATCGGCGCCTGCCAGTACCGCCATGTGAACGACATT
This sequence comes from Burkholderiaceae bacterium, assembly GCA_014379395.1. Lineage (GTDB taxonomy): Bacteria > Pseudomonadota > Gammaproteobacteria > Burkholderiales > Burkholderiaceae_D > Janthinobacterium. The sequence continues at coordinate 1,254 of JACMLV010000524.1, read as the reverse complement.
CTGAAGAACAACCGCGACCAGAGCGCGCCGGTGGCGCCCGCCGAATGGGTCAGCCCCGACCACGCCCACCTGCGCGGCCCCGGCTACTACCAATAAGGACATGACGACGATGATGATGCACACCACCCTGGCGCAGCTGCGCGCCCTGAAACTGGACGGCCTGGCGGCCGGCCTCGAAGAACAGTTGGCACAACCGGGCATGGCGGCGCTCAGTTTCGAGGAGCGCGTGGCGCTCTTGATCGATCGCGAGGTCCACGCCCGCAACGACCGCAAGCTGGCGCGCCTGCTCAAGAGCGCGCACCTCAAATACGGGCCGGCCGCGATCGAGGACATCGACGCGCGGGCCGGTCGCGGCATCGACCGCCGCGAGGTGATGAGTCTGGCCCTGGGCGACTGGGGCGGCGCCGGCCACAGCGTGCTGGTGACCGGCCCGACCGGCGCCGGCAAGTCCTGGCTGGCCTGTGCGCTGGCGCAGTACGCCTGTCGGCGCGGTTACTCCGCGATCTATCAGCGCGTACCGCGCTTGCAGGAAGAACTGCGCATCCGGCATGGCAGCGGCGCCTTCGGCAAATGGCTGCTGCAACTGGCCAAAACCGACGTGCTGGTCCTGGACTTATGTGTGGCGCCCAGTTATGTGGAGCCGCGACGGCATGACGCGCTCGGATCTGCTGGAGATCATCGACGACCGCGCCGGCAACAAGGCCACCATCATTACCAGCCAGTTGCCGGTCGAGCACTGGCATGCGTGGATCGGCGATGCCACGATCGCCGACGCCATCCTGGACCGCATCATGCAGCGCAACCACCGCTTCACGCTGACCGGCGATTCGCTGCGTGCCGAACGACCTAAAGCCGCCCAACAGGAGAAAAACATCACCCCATCGTGACCGCAGCCATTAGAATTTGACCGCGTAACGCCATCTCATGCGCAGCGGTCACGTTCACCGGAATCGCTGGTCACGTTCGCCGGAATACGCGACGAGCCGCAGACCGCGCCAGCGCGGCACGAAGCCGTCGGCGTCGGCCCGCGCGACGAGCCAGTCGTTGAGTGCGGGAATGGCCGTCGTCGAGAGCTTGGCGCGGGCCTTGGCGAATGCCTGTTCGGAGACGTGGTGCACAAGTTGGGCTTGCTCTTTGAGATGGGCGAAGAATTCGTCAAGTTCGGTCTGAACGCTCTTGCGCATACCGCTGAGCATGACGGCGACCAGCGCGGACAAGGGCAGTTTGCGGCGGCGGATGAAGGCGTTGCCGGCG
>JACMLV010000523.1 GCA_014379395.1 Burkholderiaceae bacterium | reverse complement strand
GTGCCTTCGGCGACCTGTACCACAAGCGCTGGCGCATTGAAGAAGCGTTCAAAAGATTGAAACATCGCCTCAACCTCGAACACGTTTCCGGCCTGTCGCAGCAGGCCGTGGTGCAGGATGTCGCCGCCAAAATCATGTGCGACAACTTGCAGACCTTGGCCGCGTTGACCGCCCATGACCAGGCCGACCTGCGCGCCGTCGACCGCATCAACCACGCCTACGCACATACCGTCCTCAAACCCGTGATGCCGGCTCTGCTACTCGGCAAGAAAGTCGCCAGGCACTTGCGCGACATACTCAAGCTGCTCGGAAAACACACATACCTTCATCGTGAAAATCAGTCAAAACCGCGTAAGCCCAGACCGAAACCGCACAAATTCATGGCGCAGAAGCCATGCTGAAAACCTGCGAAGTCCTTAACTTGGGGGGGATTGGGCCGCGCACGGGTGGAAAATAAGTGCACGACGGCATGCAATAGCGGGCATACTGAATTGTCTATGGCCGTGCTCTTGCACTCAACACTTAATCTGCCCTGCATGGAAAAAAACGACGACAAGCGGCAGCAACTGATGCGCGAAGTGCTGGCGCAGGCGGCCGACTCCGGGTGCGCCGGCGGGCCGGTGCGCGCCATGGGCGCCTGGCGCAGTCTGGCCGCGTATCTGTGTCCGCTGGTCGGCGAGGCCGGCTTTTGCGCCTTGTACGGGCGCGCGGTGCGCCTGAGCGCGCTGGGCGAGGCCTGGCTGGCCGCGCCGCTCGGCGTGCGCTCGATCGAGGTGTTGTTCGCCACGCACGAGCAAAACCTGGCGGCGGTCGACCCGGCCCGGGCCGGCGCGGTCAACGCGGCATTGCTTGAAACCTTCACCCGGCTGCTGTCGGGCTTGATCGGCGAGGCGCTCACGGCCCGCCTTCTGAACACAGCGTGGGCCGAGTGGCCTGACGGAAAGAGTACATGAACCAAAAAGTGCAATTGGGCTATCAATCGACCGGCGTTCCGGGACTCGACACCCTGCTCGGCGGCGGCCTGAGCGAATTCTCCTTCAACGTCATCGCCGGCGCCCCGGGCAGCGGCAAGACCACGCTGGCGCACCAGATCATGTTCGCCCTGGCCGGCGAACAGAAGAAGGCGCTGTTCTTCACCGTGCTCGGCGAGCCGCCGTTGAAGATGCTGCGCTACCAGCAGCAGTATTCGTTCTTCGACATCGACAAGGTCGACGCCCACATCCGCTACGTGAACCTGGCCGAGGATCTGCGCGCGGGCGACTTCAGCGGCGTGCTCGAGCGCATCATGCGCGAGGTCGAGGCGTTCTCGCCCGGGCTGGTGTTCGTCGATTCGTTCCGCTCCGTGATCCAGATGGCGAAGAACGGCAACGAGGGCGAGGCCGACTTGCAGCGCTTCGTCCAGGAGCTCGGCATGCGCATGACGAGCTGGCAGGCGACCACGTTCCTGATCGGCGAGTACGCCAAGGCCGAGGTCGAGGCCAACCCGGTGATGACGGTGGCCGACGGCATGTTCCTGCTGACCCAGCAGGTCACGCAGAATTCGGTGGTGCGCAAGATCCGCATCGTCAAGATGCGCGGCCATGCGCACCTGAACGGCGCGCACACCTTCCGCATCACCGGCGACGGCCTGCGCATCTATCCGCGCCTGCTGCCGCCGTCGGCCAGCGCGCGCGGCTGGCCGGACCAGGGGCCTTTGGTGCCGATCGGGAACGCCGAACTCGACCAGATGCTGGGCGGCGGCGTGCCGCACGGCCACGCGGTGCTGGTGGTCGGGCCTTCGGGCTCGGGCAAGACCATCCTCGCCACCGCCTTCCTGGCGCAGGGGGTGCGGCAGGGCGAGCCCGGCATCGTGGCCTGCTTCGAAAAGGCGCCGTCGCGCCTGCGCAACGCGGCGCTGGCCGACCTGGTGCGCGCCGGCACGGTGACGCTGGTCGAAACCCGCTCGCTCGACCTGTCGATCGAGGAGATCCTCGACGACCTGGTGCGCGAGATCGCGCGCACCGGCGCGCGCCGGGTGGTGATCGACTCGCTGTCCGAGGTCGGGTTGTACCTGGCGCCCGAGTTCCGCGACGATTTCCGCGCCACCGTGTTCCGCGTGCTGGCCTGCCTGGCCAGCGAGGGCGTGACGCTGCTGTTGACCATGGGCATGGAGGACCGCTTCACCGACTTGCGCTTCAGCATGGCCGACGCCTCGTTCCTGGCCGACGCCATCATCGCGATGCGCTATGTCGAGATCGAGGGCCGGCTGAGCAAGCTGATCTCGGTGGTCAAGGTGCGCGGCAGCGAGCACAGCACCGACCTGCGGCGCTATGTCATCACCGGCGCCGGCCTCGCGATCGATCCGTCGCCGATGCGCTTCGACGGCCTGTTGTCGGGCCACCCGTCGGCCAGCAAGGCCCCGGATCAGGGATGAGGCCGGCATGCCGATTCCCGAGCCCGGGCTAGTGCCGTCGGCGCCGGCCGGCGCC
>JACMLV010000060.1 GCA_014379395.1 Burkholderiaceae bacterium | reverse complement strand
CGGAGCACAAAAAGAAAAAGCCGGATTTCTCCGGCCTTCGCTAAGTCTTTGATTCTATTGGTCGGGACGGAGTGATTCGAACACTCGACCCCTTGCACCCCATGCAAGTACGCTACCAGGCTGCGCTACGCCCCGACGAGGCTCGAATTATACCAGAGGGTTTTACGTATTTGCCATCCTTGCATGCGCCGTATTTCGCCGGTTATCGAAAGTTCGCGAGGCGCCGCTTGCCTGGTTTTTCAGTGCCCGCCGCCTCAGCCAGGAATCCAGGCTTTCAACGCCAGATACAAAACCGGCGGTTTGATGCTGCTCGTTCAGCGGCTCGAGCGCCGAAACGGTCACTTCTTGCAATGCGGGCCGCATCAAGGATGAAGTCGGTGCGATTCTTCCCGCGCGCTCGGGCGGCGCGGTCGATCATCATCGCCCCCCCCCGCCATAAAGAAAGAGGCATGAGCAAAAACGAAGAAAGCGCATCGCCTCGCGCCAATAAGCCCCTACCCCAGCAGCAGCGGCGTCATCGCCAGCCGGAACGCGGCCACCAGCGCCGCCTCGTCGAGCGCCGGACTGTGCAGCGCACGCAGGTGCAGGCCCTGGAACATCGAGATGAGCGCCTCTACCCGCCCGGCCAGCTCGCCGTCGTCGCTGGCCAGCCCGCGCCGCTCGCGGCCCAGCTTGAGGATGCGGCACAGGTCCTGGCGCGACTGGCGGTCGGCGTCTTGCAGCAACGCCGCGATGGTCGGATTGCGCGACGCTTCGGAGAAGATCTCGAGCGGCATCTTCCAGAACACCGAGTCGAGGTTGCGCCGCACGCTTTGCTCCATGTCGTCGAGGATCGCCTGGAGCGGATCGGCGTGCTGTTCCAGATCGTGCAGCAGGGCCGAGACGCGCTCGACGTTTTGCTGCACGAAGGCGGCGATGATGGCGTCCTTGCCGTCGAAGTAGTTGTAGATGTGGCCCGCGCTCATGCCGGCCGCCTTCGAGATTTCGGCCATGCTGGCGGCGTGGAAGCCGCGCAGCCGGAAGCAGCTCTCGGCCGCGTCCAGCACCTGCTTGCGCCGGCTCGATGCGCGCTCCTGGTCGGGATGTCTTTTTTCCGTCAAGCTGATCTCTCTTCTGTCTGATCCGATGGCGCGCGCCCGTGTCCATGCGCGCGCGCCGACACTTTACCTTATTTGGCCGGCGCCGCCGACGCCAGAATCGGCGCCCTCCTCCCGCCAGCCGCCGCCCAGCGCCTTGTACAGGGTGACTTGATTGGCGTCGCTGGCCAGGCGCGCGGCGATCAGGCCTTGGCGCGCGGCGTACCAGGCGCGCTGCGACACCAGCGCGCTCAAATACGATTCGGCGCCCTGCCGGTAGCGCATCTCGTGGATGCGGTAGCTCTTCGACGCCGCCTCGGCCAGCGCCCGCTGCGCGGCCAGCCGCTCGCCGACGGTGCCGCGCTGGGCCAGCGCGTCGGCCACTTCGCGGAACGCGACCTGGATCGATTTTTCGTAGCGCGCCACGGCGATGTCGCGCTCGGCCTTGGCGATGCCGAGGTTGGCGCGGTTGACGCCGCCGTCGAAGATCGGCAAGCCGATCTGCGGCAGGAAGCTCCAGCCGCCCGAGCCGGCTTTGAACAGCCCGGACAAGGTGTCGCTGGCGCTGCCGGCCGACGCGGTCAAGGAGATGCGAGGGAAGAAGGCGGCGCGCGCGGCGCCGATGTTGGCGCTGGCCGCGCGCAGG
>JACMLV010000522.1 GCA_014379395.1 Burkholderiaceae bacterium | reverse complement strand
CGCGGCGGCCGGCGCGCGCCCGTCCGGCCGCATGGCCGCATAAACGAAATACAGCGCCAGCACGACGGTCACCGTCTGCGCGAACAGGAGCCAGAGTCGTCGCATGAGCTCGTGGAGTGGCACAGTCGGCCGCTTACTTTTTCAGCGCGTCGCGGATCTCGCGCAGCAGCACGATGTCTTCCGGCGTCGCCGCCACGGCCGGCGCCGCTTCCGGCTCGTCGCGGCGCGCCTTGTTCATCAGGCGCACCATCTGGAAGATGATGAAGGCGAGGATCACGAAATTGAGCAGGATCGTGATGAAGTTGCCGTAGGCCAGCACGGCGCCGGCCTTTTTCGCCTCCAGCAGCGACAGCTCGGCGCCCTGGTTGTTCAAGGGCAGGTAGTAGTTGGCGAAGTCGAGGCCGCCGAACAGCTTGCCGATCGGCGGCATGATGACGTCTTGCACCAATGAATCGACGATTTTGCCGAAGGCGCCGCCGATGATCACGCCGACGGCCAGGTCGACGACGTTGCCCTTCATGGCGAACTGCTTGAACTCTTGCATCATAGACATGGCGTCTCCTTTGAGCGCGATCAAAATTGTCTTTTGATCATAGCAGAATCCGCCCCGCGCGGTGCGGGGCGCCGGGCTGCCCCGGGAGGCCGTCCGGCGCACTCCCGGCGTTGTCAATCGTGCGACAAGATGGCGCGAAGTGCGCAGAAAACGTCTCAATTATGCGCAAGGAAACGTTTTTTCTTTAAATCAGTCAGCCCTTACCTTATAATTTAAGGTTGCTAGAAGCTCGATTGAGACTTTTAAAGATTTCGCATTTTGACTGATTGGGGTATGTATGAGTAACGAAAAGCAGGTCGATTCCGGCCGACGCGGCTTGCTCGTCGCCACTGCGGCGGCGGGTAGTGTGGTCGGTTTGGCAACCGCAGGAGCCTTGGTAAGTACCTTCCAGCCGTCCGAACGGGCTAAAGCCGCCGGTGCGCCGGTAGAGGTGGACATCGGCAGCATGGTGCCCGGTGAGATGAGAACGGTCGAGTGGCGCGGCAAGCCGGTCTGGGTCATCAAGCGTACGCCGGAGATGGTGGCGTCGCTGAAGACCACCGAAGACAAGGTCGCCGACGCCGAGTCCAAGCGCAATCCGGACGAATACACGCCCGAGTACGCGCGCAATCAATGGCGTTCGATCAAGCCGGAAATCCTGGTCGCGGTCGGCATCTGCACCCACCTGGGCTGCTCGCCGTCGGAGAAATTCAAATCCGGCGCCCAGCCCTCGCTGCCCGACGACTGGGCCGGCGGCTTCCTGTGCCCTTGCCACGGCTCGACCTTCGACCTGGCCGGCCGCGTCTACAAGAACAAGCCGGCGCCGGACAACCTGCAAGTGCCGCGCCATATGTATTTGAGCGATTCCAAACTGGTCATCGGCAAAGATGAGAAAGGCGAGGCTTAATTCATGGCATTCGTAGAAAAGCAATTCCCGGCCGACGCGCCGATCGCTGAAAAAGCCCTTGGCTGGGTCGATTCCCGTTTTCCGCTGACCAAGCTGTGGAACGACCAGTGGGGCCAGTACTACGCGCCCAAGAACTTCAACTGGTGGTACATCTTCGGTTCGCTCGCCATGCTGGTGCTGGTGCTGCAGATCGTCACCGGCATCTTCCTGACCATGCACTACAAGCCGGACGCCAACCTGGCCTTCGGTTCGGTCGAATACATCATGCGTGAAGTCCCGTGGGGCTGGCTGGTGCGCTACATGCACTCGACCGGCGCCTCGGCGTTCTTCATCATCGTCTACCTGCACATGACGCGCGCGCTGATGTACGGCTCCTACCGCAAGCCGCGCGAACTGATCTGGCTGTTCGGTTTCGCCATCTTCCTGTGCCTGATGGCCGAGGCCTTCTTCGGCTACCTGCTGCCATGGGGTCAGATGTCGTACTGGGGCGCGCAAGTGATCGTCAACCTGTTCGGCGCCATTCCCCTGATCGGTCCAGACCTGTCGTTGTGGATTCGCGGCGACTACGTCGTCTCCGACGCGACCCTGAACCGCTTCTTCGCGTTCCACGTGATCGCGATCCCGCTGGTTCTGCTGGGCCTGGTCGCCGCGCATTTGATCGCGCTGCACGAAGTCGGCTCGAGCAATCCGGACGGCATCGAAGTGAAGGAAAACCTGGGTCCGGACGGCCATCCGCTCGACTCGATCCCGTCGCACCCCTACTACTCGGTGCACGACATCTTCGGCGTGTCGCTGTTCCTGATCGTCTTCAGCGCGGTGGTGTTCTTCGCGCCGGAAATGGGCGGCTACTTCCTGGAATACAACAACTTCCTGCCGGCCGATTCGCTCACGACCCCGCTGCACATCGCGCCGACCTGGTACTTCACGCCGTTCTACTCGGTGCTGCGCGCCACCACCGCCGACTTCATGTACGTGCTGATGGTCGCCGTCGCCGCCTACGTGGTGTTCGTCTGGCTCAAGTCCAGCCTGCCAAGCAAAGTCAAGGCGGCCATCGCCGCCGGCGCCCTGGTCGCCATCGTCGGCATGCTGCCTAGCGTGCTCGACGCGAAATTCTGGGGCGTGGTGCTGTTCGGCGGCTCGGTCGTGATCCTGGCCTTCCTGCCGTGGCTCGACCATTCGAAGGCCAAGTCGATCCGCTATCGTCCGGACTGGCACAAGGTGGTGTATGCGCTGTTCGGCATCGCCTTCCTGGCCCTGGGCTACCTGGGCACCCAGCCGCCGACCGACGGCCGCACCCTGGTCGCGCAAATTTGCACGCTGTTCTACTTTAGCTTCTTCCTGCTGATGCCGTGGTGGAGCGCGATGGGCACCTTCAAGACCGTGCCGTCCCGCGTGACGTTCCATCCGCACTAATTGACGACGCTAAGATCAAAGGACATTTACATGAATTTTCCGAAAAAACTGCTCGCCATCCTGGCTCTGGTGCCGGTGCTGGCATTCGCGTCCGAGGGCGGCCATCCGCTCGACAAGGCGCCGGACCGCTCCAACAACATGGTGGCCCTGCAAAACGGCGCCAAGCTGTTCGTCAACTACTGCCTGAACTGCCACGCCGCTTCGTCGATGCGCTACAACCGCTTGAAAGATCTCGGCCTGACCGAAGATCAGATCAAGGAAAACCTGTTGTTCACCGCAGACAAGGTGGGCGCGATGATGAACGTGGCGATCGCGCCGAAGGACGCGAAGGCCTGGTTCGGCGCGGTGCCGCCGGATCTGTCGGTGCTGGCGCGCGCCAAGGCCTCGTCGGCCGGCACCGGCGGCGACTACCTCTACACCTATCTGCGCACCTTCTACAAGGACGACACCCGTCCGACCGGCTGGAACAACATGGTGATGCCGAACGTGGCCATGCCGCACGTGCTGTGGGAGCTGCAAGGCACCCGCACGGCCAAGATGGTCGAGGAAAAAGACCCGCATGACGCCGGCAAGATGGTGCACAAGTTCGAAGGCTTCGAACAAGTCACCCCCGGCACCATGAGCCCGGCCGATTTCGACAACGCGATCGGCGACCTGGTCGGTTATCTGGAGTGGATGGCCGAGCCGGCGCAAAACCAGCGCAAGCAACTCGGCGTCTGGGTACTGCTGTTCCTGTCGCTGTTCGCCTTCGTGGCATGGCGCCTGAATGCGTCGTTCTGGAAAGAAGTCAAATAAGAGAGTGCCGCGGTTTCGCATTCGTGTTGCATCGCCCGCCTAGGCGGGTGATGATTTCGGGGTGATCCGTTCGCGGCTTCACCCCCTTTGTTTCTAAGGAACTATAAAAATGATGGTTCTCTATTCAGGCACAACCTGCCCCTTCTCCCAGCGCTGCCGCCTGGTCCTGTTTGAAAAAGGCATGGACTTCGAGGTGCGCGACGTCGACCTGTTCAACAAGCCGGAAGACATCTCGACCATGAACCCCTACGGCCAGGTGCCGATCCTGGTCGAGCGCGAACTGATCCTGTACGAATCGAACATCATCAACGAATACATCGACGAGCGCTTCCCGCATCCGCAGCTGATGCCGGCCGACCCGTTGATGCGCGCGCGCGCGCGCCTGATGCTGTTCAATTTCGAAAAGGAATTGTTCGTCCACGTGCACGTGCTCGAAAGCGAGCGCGCCAAGGGCAACGACAAGAGCCACGACAAGGCGCGCGCCGAAATCCGCGACCGCCTGACCACGCTCGCGCCGCTGTTTTTGAAAAACAAGTACATGCTGGGCGACGAATTCTCGATGCTCGACGTGGCCGTCGCGCCGCTGCTGTGGCGCCTCGACCACTACGGCATCGAGCTGTCGAAGACGGCCGCGCCCTTGATGAAATACGCCGAGCGCATCTTCTCGCGTCCGGCCTACATCGAAGCGCTGACGCCGTCCGAAAAAGTGATGCGCCGGTAATCGCCCGGCCATCCGATGTACCGCGCCCGCCCCGTCGATCGACGGCCAGGCGGGCGCCGCCCCTCCCCCAGTTGCCCCGAAGATCATGTCCGACATTTCAACCAAACCCTACATGCTGCGCGCCATCTACGAATGGTGCACCGACAGCGGATACACGCCTTACCTCGCGGTCAAGGTCGATGGCGCCACCACCGTGCCGATGGAATACGTGAAGAAGGGCGAAATCGTCCTCAACATCAGCTACGGCGCGACCAGCGGCCTGAAGATGGACAATGACAGCGTGCGCTTCCATGCGCGCTTCGGCGGCGTCTCGCGCGAGATCTACGTGCCGGTCAACAACGTGATGGCGATCTACGCCAACGAGAACGGCCAGGGCATGGCCTTTGAAGTGACGAACATGGCTGCCGACAATCCGGCCCCGGTGGACATGCCTGTGAGCATCGCACCGGCCCTGGCCTCGGTGCCAAGCGCGCCGGTG
>JACMLV010000521.1 GCA_014379395.1 Burkholderiaceae bacterium | reverse complement strand
GTCTTTTCCGCCGATACTGCGTCAAAAATCCTCGCAATACCTCGGTATTGCTGCGGTTTTTTCCTTGTCTCGGCGAAAAATCCGCTATTTTTATAAGTCGCAATCAGCGCGCAACACTACACTAGGAGGCTGTCGGACTTAGGGCGTCGAAGCGAAAAAATGACTGGACGATGATCGCATTCCGCGCGACAAGAATGGCAAGCCCAAGAAGGGTGGGAATCGCTACAAGCGCGACTTTGGCGTGCCCGAGGAGACCGCGCAAGAAAGCTTCACCGATCCCGATAGCCGGATCATGAAGCGCAGCGGGGGCGGCTTCGACCAGAGCTACAACGGCCAGACGGCGGTCGATGCCCAAGCGCAAATCATCATCGCGGCGGAGGTGGTCAATTGCGCCTCCGATAGCGGCCAATTGGCGCATGAATAGTCGGTGCGCAGGGTAATCGGAACAAAAAAGGCGAAATCTGCGCGACGCGTGATCGACAGACGGTCAAATCCGCCGGCAAGCCAGTCCTTCCACCTGAGTCGACCTTGATTGGTGGATGTCGGCCACTTCGGGGACGATGGCGATTTCGCCCAGATCGTTCTGCCGCGCAGACTCCTAGTCATGAAACAAGATTGCGGCCCCGGCGGGCCGCGTCGGCGTTCCGCGCCGTCCGGCCTTACTCGGCCGTTTCCGAAGGCCAGTCGCGGATGTAGGCCTTGAGCATCTTGTTCTCGAAGCTTTGCGCCTCCAGCACCGCGCGCGCGACGTCGTAGAACGAGATGACGCCCTGCACCACCTTGGCGTCGATCACCGGCATGTAGCGCGCGTGCTTTTCCAGCATGATGCGGCGCACTTCCATCACCTCGGTGTCGGGCGTGACCGTGATCGGATGGTCGTCCATGTGCTTGCGCACGGTTCCCGCGCCGATCGTGCCCTTTTGCTCCTGCAGCGCCTTGATCACTTCGCGAAACGTCAGCATGCCGACCAGATCGCCAAATTCCATGACCACCAGCGAACCGATATCCTTCTCGGCCATCGTGTTGACCGCGTCCAGCAGAGGATGGTCCGGCTTGACGGTATAGAGGATATTGCCCTTCACCTGGAGAATTTCAGATACTTTCATTTTGGCCGCCCTGTCGCTGTGATAATTGTGGTTTTTATGGTTACTTTACTCCTGCTAACCGACTGTAGCCTAAGCCCGGCAAAAAATCCAGTCTGGCCGGGGCGGCCGGCGTCTAAGTCACAATATATTAAGTCACGATATATACTGTATTTCATTTTGGAATCGGGTTACGATCAGCGCCATTTCCATCCTTGGCGAGAATCCCCATGAGCGGTCCGCACTACCCCGGCTTCGACACCCTGGCGCTGCACGCCGGCGCCGCCCCCGACCCGGCCACCGGCGCGCGCGCCACCCCGGTCTACTTCACCTCCTCGTTCGCGTTCAAGGACTCCGACCACGCCGCCGCGCTGTTCAACATGGAGCGCGCCGGCCACGTCTATTCGCGCATCTCGAACCCGACCAACGCCGTCCTGGAGGAACGCATCGCCGCGCTCGAGGGCGGCGTGGCCGGCATCGCCACCGCCAGCGGCCAGGCCGCGCTGCACCTGGGCCTGTGCACCATCGCCGGCGCCGGCGCCCACATCGTCGCCTCGCGCGCTTTGTACGGCGGCTCGCACAACCTGCTGGCCTACACATTGAAGCGCTTCGGCGTCGAGACCACCTTCGTCGACCCGCGCGACATCGACGCCTGGCGGCGCGCGATCCGGCCCGAAACGCGCGTGCTGTTCGCCGAAACGCTGGGCAATCCCGGCCTCGACGTGCTCGACATCCCCAAGGTCGCCGCGCTGGCGCGGGAGCACCACCTGCCGCTGATGCTGGACTCGACCTTCACCACGCCGTACCTGCTGCGCCCGTTCGATCACGGCGCCGCGCTGGTGTTCCACTCGGCCACCAAATTCCTGTGCGGCCACGGCACCGCGATCGGCGGCCTGCTGGTCGACGGCGGCACCTTCGACTGGCAGGCGGCCTACGAGCACAGCGGGCGCTTCGGCGAACTGTGCGAACCCTACGACGGCTTCCACGGCATGGTCTTCGCCGAGGAATCGACGGTGGCGCCGTTCGCCCTGCGCGCGCGACGCGAAGGCCTGCGCGACTTCGGCGCGGTGATGAGCCCGCACAACGCCTTCGCCGTCCTGCAAGGCATCGAAACGCTGGGCCTGCGCATGGAGCGCCACGTCGCCAACACGCGCAAGGTCATCGAATTCCTGCTGGGCGACCCGGCGGTCGAATCGGTGTCCTACCCGGAACTGCCGAGCCACCCCGACTACGAACTGGCCAAGACGCTGCTGCCGAAGGGCTGCGGCGCCGTGTTCACCTTCAACCTGAAGGGCGACCGCGCCGCCGGGCGCCGCTTCATCGACGCGCTCAAGGTGTTCTCGCACCTGGCCAACGTCGGCGACGCCAAGTCGCTCGCGATCCATCCGGCCTCGACGACGCACTTCCGGGTGCCGGCGGCCGACCTGGCGGCGTCCGGCATCACCGAGGGCACGCTGCGCCTGTCGGTCGGGCTGGAAGACCCGGACGACCTGATCGAAGACCTGGCGCGCGGCCTGAAACTGTCACAGAAGGGAGCCTGAGATGCTGCTACAAGTCGAAGGCGAACAAGCCTATTGCTACACCGGCGGCGTGGCGTTCGAGGCGAGCCGCCCGTGCGCCGTGTTCATTCACGGCGCCCAGAACGACCACTCGGTGTGGGCCTTGCAGACGCGCTACTTCGCCCATCACGGCTTTGGCGTGCTGGCGCCGGACCTGCCGGGCCATGGCCGCGGCAAGGGCGCGGCCAAGACCAGCGTCGAGGCGCTGGCGCGCTGGCTGCTGGCCCTGCTCGACGCGG
>JACMLV010000520.1 GCA_014379395.1 Burkholderiaceae bacterium | reverse complement strand
GGCGCGCCGCCCCACGTCGCGGCGAGGCGCAGCTTGGCCAGCGCCAACTCGTTGGCCGCCTGGCCCAGTTCGATCTTCGTGCCGGCCTCGGCGACGCGCGCGCGCGTTTCCTCCACCGGGGAGATTTTCCCGGCCGTCACGCGGCGCGCGGCGGCCCCCGTGACTTTTTCGGATAATTCCCGCGATGCCCGGGCCAGCAGCAAGCGCTCCTGGGCGGCCAGCACGTCGAAAAACGCGGTGACGACATCAAAGCGCAGCTCGCCGCGACGGCTGGCCAGATCGGCCGACGCGATCTCGCGCTCGCGCTCGGCCGAAGCGATGCGGGCGCCGCGCTTGCCGCCCAGTTCGATCAGCTGGTTGATCTGGACGGTGCTGGTGCGCCGGTCCGACTGCAAGCCTTCGGACAGGAAGGACAGTTCCGGATTGGGGCCGGCGGCCGCTTGCATGGCTTGGCCGGCCGCGATGTCGACGTCGCGCGCGGCCGCCCGCAAGCCGGGATTGTGTTGAAACGCCATCTGGATCGCCGCCGCCAGCGTCAGCGCGACCGGAGCGGCGCTGGCGCTGGCGGGCGCCGGCTGCGCGGGCGATGAGGAAACCGCCTGGGCGGCCGAGAACAAAGGTTGTGTGACTAGCGCCGCCAGCACGAGCGGCGCGAAAAATGATCGCATCGGATTCTCCAGTGAATAAGGGAAGAAGCCGGCGACGGCATGCCTACGCTTGCGCGTATCTGATCGCTACATCAGGAAAGAGGAGCAGGACGATCGCCGGATTAGGCGATGGCGATCCATCGAGGGCGTTCCGGCAACCCGAGGTAGGGCGCGGGCTGTGCGGGAAGTGGGGCGCACAGATCATGATTCGGCAACAGCGGCTGGACCAGCTCCGCAGTCCAGGCAAACGCGATCAACGTACCGTGCGAGCACGAGGCGCAGTCGGCATGGGCGGCGGCCTTTTTCGGGAGCGGCGTGTTGTCGTCGTCTCCGGCGGCGTCCGAGCCGTGGTGCTGGTGTTGATGATGGCCGAAATGCTGGCTCGCCTGGCCGGACTCGTGCATGCAATACGCGCTCGCCGCGCCCCAGCTGACCTGGAGGAGGAAGGCGAGGGCCAGCATGTGGAGGACGCGTTTGAGCATGGCGCGGATTATACCCGCGCCGAGTTACTCGATGTATATGGAAAGAAAATACTGAAAGGCTATTTCAGCGTTCGCCGAACGAGCCTGCACGTACGCCCGGCAAGGGCGGCGCTATATTTTTTGTCCGCCAGTCTGCGGGTCGCGGCGGACAACGGCCACTCGCAAGACCGTCCACATCAAGACGCGTCCTCGTCGCCCTTGGCGGGGCCGCCGAGGCACGCTTTTGTGCCGACGCGGAAAGTACGACAGCGTGGGCGCAAAAGCGTGCCCACCCTTACGAGTTCCGGTCTTGCAGACGCCTCGGCGGCGCCTGCGCGCAAAATTACTGGCGCACGCAGTCGACGAAGTAGCCGCGCTTGCCGTCCACTTCGCGCTTGACCAGGCCGTGCACGTCGGTCTCGAAGCCGGGGAAGCGCTCGTTGAAGTCGCGCGCGAAGCGCAGGTAGTCGACGATGGTCTTGTTGAAGCGCTCGCCCGGGATCAACAGCGGAATGCCCGGCGGGTATGGCGTCAGCAGGATCGAGGTGATGCGGCCCTCGAGTTCGTCGATTGGCACCCGGTCGATTTCGCGGTGCGCCATCTTGGCGAAGGCGTCCGACGGCTTCATGGCCGGAATCATGTCCGACAGGTACATCTCGGTCGTCAGGCGCGCCACGTCGTAGGCCTTGTAGAAGTCGTGGATCTGCTGGCACAGGTCGCGCAGGCCCATCTTCTCGTAGCGCGGGTTCGCGGTGGCGAACTCGGGCAGGATGCGCCACATCGGCTGGTTCTTGTCGTAGTCGTCCTTGAACTGTTGCAGCGCGGTCAGCAGGGTGTTCCAGCGGCCCTTGGTGATGCCGATGGTAAACATGATGAAGAACGAGTACAGCCCGCATTTTTCGATGATGACGCCGTGCTCGGCCAGGTATTTGGTGACGATCGAGGCCGGGATGCCGGTGTCGCCGAACTTGCCATCGAGCGACAGGCCCGGGTTGACGATGGTGGCCTTGATCGGGTCGAGCATGTTGAAGCCGGCCGCCAGGTTGCCGAAGCCGTGCCAGTCGTCCTCGGCGCGGATCATCCAGTCGTCGCGCTCGCCGATCCCCTCCTCGGCGAACTGGTCCGGCCCCCACACCTGGAACCACCAGTCCTGGCCCCATTCCTGGTCGATCTTCTTCATCGCGCGGCGGAAGTCGAGCGCCTCGATGATCGATTCCTCGACCAGCGCGGTGCCGCCCGGCGCCTCCATCATCGCGGCGGCGACGTCGCACGAGGCGATGATCGAGTATTGCGGCGAGGTCGAGGTGTGCATCAGGTAGGCCTCGTTGAAGGCGTCCTGGTCGAGCTTGACCTTCTCCGATTCGCGCACCAGGATCTGCGAGGCCTGCGACAGGCCGGCCAGCAGCTTGTGGGTCGACTGGGTCGAGAAGATCATCGATTCCTTGGCGCGCGGGCGGTCCTTGCCGATCGCGTGCATGTCTTTATAGAAATCGTGGAAGGTCGCGTGCGGCAGCCAGGCCTCGTCGAAGTGCAGCGTGTCGATCTTGCCGTCCAGCATTTCGCGCAGCGTCTCGACGTTGTAGATCACGCCGTCGTAGGTCGATTGGGTGATGGTCAGGATGCGCGGTTTCTTGTTGGCGGCCTCGCGCGCGAACGGGTTCGCCTCGATCTTGGCGGCGATGCTCTCGGGCGTGAACTCGGCCAGCGGGATCGGGCCGATGATGCCCAGGTGGTTGCGGGTCGGCATCAGGAACACCGGGATGGAGCCGCACATGATGATCGAG
>JACMLV010000519.1 GCA_014379395.1 Burkholderiaceae bacterium | reverse complement strand
CCCGCGCTGACCGGCGAAGCGGCGCGGCATGCGAGGCCGGCGCCGGCCACATGCGCCGGCTTGCCGGCCTGCTTTGGAGCCGCGGCCGAGGAAAAGGTTGGCGCCGGCGACCTCGATGCGGCGGAAATCGAGCGCCGGCTGGTACTGCCGAACCTTTTTGCCGACCGCTATAATGACGGCCTCCCACAATCGACCGCCGCGCTGCGCGCCAACACCCATGCCCCTCACCACCCAATACGCCATCCGCATCGCCGCGCCCGCGGCCGCCGGCCCGCTGTCGCGGGTACGCAAGCAGTTCAACACCCTGGTCAAGAAGCTCGAAACCGAACGCGTCAGGCTGGCGCTCTGGCGCGAGGAGTTGCCGAGGATACGGGCCCTCGCCGACAGCGAGTACGATCCCTTGGCGCGGACCTTCGACGCCCATCGCCGGCGGCTGTTGTTGCTGCTCGATCAGGCCTGTTCAAACAAGACGATGGGCAAGAGGGAGCGGGAAAAGCTGGCCGACATGATCTGTTTGACGGCCCTGGACTTGATGCGGATCGATGAGGAGGACGAGGCGATCAAGGATATCTACAACAAGCACAGCGGATGCGACTTCGATCTGGACATGGATGCGGACAAGGCGTTCATGCGCAAGATGGTGGGCGCGGCGACCGGCGTCGAACTGGACGACGACACCGATTTCAGCTCGCCGCGCGCCTTCTTCGAGGCCATGCGGAACAAGATGGAAGAGCGCGAGCGGGAAGAAGACGAGGAAAAGGAAAAGGAGCAGAAGCAGGCCGGCCCGGCCCGTCCGGCCAAACTGAGCGCGCGCGAGGCGCGCCATCAGGCCGAGGAGCTCAAGCTCAAGCAGTCGGTGCGCGACATCTTCCGCAAGCTCGCCAGCGCCCTGCACCCGGACCGGGAGACCGATCCCGCCGAGCGCGGGCGCAAGACGGCGCTGATGCAACGCGCAAATGTGGCGTATGCGGCGAATGACCTGCTCGGCCTGCTGGAGCTGCAACTGGAGGTCGATCAGATCGATCAGACCGGCCTGGACAATCTGGGCGACGACCGGATCAAACAATACAGCCGGATTCTCGATGGCCAGGTCAACGAAATCAAATTTGAAATCATCGCGCTGGAAACCTCGTTCTCGCTCGACATGGGCTGGGAGTTTGGCCAGCGCCGCACGCCGAAGGCGATGATGCGGGGCCTGCGCGCCGACATCGCCGAGATGCGGGCCAACGTCAAATACATCGAGGCGGACCTCGACACGTTCAGCGACCTCAAGAAACTCAAGGCCTGGCTGAAGGACTACCGCATCGTCGCCAACGACCCGGGCTACGGCGAACCGTGGTTTTAACGGCGCCGCCGCCAAATCGCCCTCACGATTGCGCCGCGATGACGAACCGATCGATATAACGCCGCTCACGCGCCGGTTGCCTGCGAGGCGATCAGGGCGAGCAGCAGCAAGGCCCAACAGACGCTTCATCGTCGTCGGCGGCAATGACTCGGCCTTGCCGCCGTCGACGATTTTTTCCGAAAACGTGGACGCCACCGGCGTGGCCGAAATGGGCGTCAGGAAGATCTTCGCCAAATCCTCGGACTCGGCATGATCCGGCACCAGGTAGAGCCTGGCCTGTTGCTTGAGGCCCTCCTCGGCGCGTCGCCGTCAACCGGCGTCATGCCTTGGACGACGCGCCCAGCTCGCGCACTTGCGCTTGCAGGGAAGCGCGGTCGAGCTTGTCGATCGGCAGGCTCAGGAACAGGCGAATCCGGTTCGCGATCTGGGACTGCGCGGCCTTGAACGCCTTGAGCTGGGCCTCGCGCTCGCCCGTGACCTTCGATGGATCGGCGAAATCCCAGTGCGCCGTGACGGGCTGGCCCGGCCAGGCCGGGCATAGCTCGCCGGCGGCCTGATCGCAGACGGTGAAGATGAAATCCATGGTCGGCGCGTCGGCGCCGACGAACTCGTTCCAGCCCTTGCTGCGCAGGCCGTCGATCGCGTAGCCCTGGCCGGCCAGCACCTCGAGCGTGAGCGGATGGATCTCGCCGCGCGGATGGCTGCCGGCGCTATACGCCTTGAAGCGGCCCGCGCCGATCTGATTCAGGCTGACTTCGGCGAGGATGCTGCGCGCCGAGTTGCCGGTGCAGATGAACAGGACGTTGTACGGTTTTTCAGTCATATCAATTCCCTTGGTTGGAGTGGTGAACCAGTTCCAGCAGGCGTTCGACGCCGACCGGCTCCTCTTTTAAGAGCGGCACCACCGCGTAGCGGCTGGCGTGCGTGGCGGCCACGGCGGCGATCTCGCGCAGCTCGTT
>JACMLV010000518.1 GCA_014379395.1 Burkholderiaceae bacterium | reverse complement strand
CTGATTGCAGCGCGCCACCTCCAACATTGGTCACAGCATCGCCGCCATCCTGAGGAAGTGTGATCGGTGGTGGAAATCCTATCCCTGTGCCAAAAAAGGGACTGGCGCTGGACGGCAAAACCGCAAGCGTCTCGCCGAGGACGCGCGGCGGCGCCCGGCTTGCCGTTCGACAGCGACGAGCGCGCCGCGGCCGAACCG
This sequence comes from Burkholderiaceae bacterium, assembly GCA_014379395.1. GTDB lineage: Bacteria > Pseudomonadota > Gammaproteobacteria > Burkholderiales > Burkholderiaceae_D > Janthinobacterium. Next base: position 3,007 of record JACMLV010000518.1, on the reverse strand, counting down.
CTTTGCGGCCCCGCCACCTCGGCCATCTTCTGGAAACTCTCGCGCGCCTGGCCGCCGAACTCGGCCTGCAAACTGGCCAGGTTGCGCCCCATCTCCAGCTGGCGGCCGTGCTCGTCGATCACCTTGAAGTTCATGAAGTGGTGCGCCGGCAGGGTTTCCAGCTTGAAGTCGGAGGTCAGCACCGACAGGCTGGTCTGCGCGCGGATGTCGGCGATGACGGCGTCGACCAGGTCGCCCCGTCCGAACGCGCCGGCCTCCTGCACCCGCTCGCAAAAGCGCGCCGCGTAGTCCGGCAGCGGCACGCAGTGGCGGCGCAGCTTTTGCGGCAGCGATTTCAAGAGCAGGTGCACTTTTTCCTTCAGCATGCCCGGCACCAGCCACTCGCAGCGCTCGCGCGACAACACGTTGAGCGCGTACAGCGGCAGCGCCATCGTCACGCCGTCGCGCACGCTGCCCGGCTCGAAGTGGTAAGTGAGCGCCACTTCCAGTCCGGTGATCGTGATCGCCTTGGGGAACAGGTCGGTCGTCACGCCGGCCGCCTCGTGGCGCATCAGCTCGTCGCGGCTGAGGAACAACAGCTTCGGCTCCTTGGCCGTGGCGTCCTTGTGCCACTTCTCGAAGCCGGCGCCGTTGCACACGTCGGCCGGCAAGAGCTTGTCGTAGAACGCGGCGATCAGCTCGTCGTCCACCAGCACGTCGACGCGGCGCGACTTGTGCTCGAGGTTCTCGATCTCCTTGACCAGCTTGTGGTTGTGCGCGAAGAACGGCGCGCGCGTGTCGAATTCGCCCCCCACCAGCGCGTCGCGGATGAAAATCTCGCGCGCCTCGGACGGATTGAACTTGCCGTAATTGATGCGCCGCTGGCTGTAGATCACCAGCCCGTACAGCGTGGCGCGCTCGGACGCGCTGACCTGGGCCGAGCGCTTTTCCCAGCGCGGCTCGCCCCAGGATTTTTTCAGCAGATGGCCGCCGACGCGCTCGACCCATTCCGGCTGGATCTGCGCCACACAGCGCGCGTACAGGCGGGTGGTGTCGACCAGCTCGGCCGCCATGATCCACTTGCCCGGTTTTTTCAACAGCGAGGAGCCGGGCCAGACGTGGAACTTGATGCCGCGCGCGCCGAGAAAGCCCGCGCCCGGCTCGTCCTCGCCCTTGAAGCCGATGTTGCCGAGCAGGCCGGTCAACAGCGCCGAGTGCAGGTTCTCATAGGTCGCCGGCGCCTCGTTCAGGCGCCAGCCCTGCTCCTTCACGATGGTCAGCAATTGCGAGTGGACGTCGCGCCACTCGCGCAGGCGCAGCTGCGACAGGAAGTTGGCGCGGCAGTTGTCCTGCAACTGGCGGTTGGTCTTCTTGTGCTCGATGGCCGCGCCGAACCAGCTCCAGATCTTCAGGTAGCCGAGGAACTCCGATTTTTCATCGGCGAATTTCTTGTGCGCCTCGTCGGCCGCCTGCTGGTGCTCCATCGGCCGGTCGCGCGGGTCTTGCACCGACAGCGCCGAGGCGATGATCAGCACTTCCGTCAGGCAGACGTTGTCGAGCGCGGCCAGGATCATGCGCCCGACGCGCGGATCGAGCGGCAGCTTGGCCAGCTTGTTGCCGAGCGGCGTCATGCGGTTGAACTCGTCGACCGCGCCCAGCTCCTGCAACAGTTGATAACCGTCGGCGATCGCGCGCGCCAGCGGCGGCTCGATGAAGGGGAAGGTCTCGACGTCGGTCAGGTGCAGCGACTTCATGCGCAAGATGACGGCCGCCAGCGACGAGCGCAGGATTTCCGGCTCGGTGAACTTGGGCCGCTGCAGATAATCCTGCTCTTCGTAGAGGCGGATGCAGACGCCGTCGGCGACCCGGCCGCAACGGCCGGCGCGCTGGTTGGCGGCCGACTGCGCGATCGGCTCGATCTGCAACTGCTCGACCTTGTTGCGGTAACTGTAGCGTTTCACCCGCGCCAGGCCGGCGTCGACCACGTAGCGGATGCCCGGCACCGTCAGCGAGGTCTCCGCCACGTTGGTGGCGAGCACGATGCGGCGCGCGTTGGTCAGCTTGAACACGCGCTCCTGCTCCTCGGCCGACAGGCGCGCGAACAGCGGCAGGATCTCGACGTGCGGCGGATGGTGCTTGCGCAGCGCCTCGGCGCAGTCGCGGATCTCGCGCTCGCCGGGCAGGAACACCAGCACGTCGCCCGAGCCGATGCGGCACAGCTCGTCCACGCCGTCGACCACCGCGTCCATCAAATCTCGTTTCTCGCGCGCGGCGGCCGCTTTCGGCGCCAGCGCCGGCTTGGCGTCGGCGCCGCCGCTCCCCATCGGCACCTGGTCGCGGTCGACCGGGCGGTAGCGCACCTCGACCTGGTACAGGCGGCCCGACACCTCGATCACGGGCGCGAGCTTGCCGTTGGCGCCGAAGTGGCGCGCGAAGCGCTCGGCGTCGATGGTGGCCGAGGTGATGATGATCTTCAGGTCGGGCCGGCGCGGCAGCAACTGCTTCAGGTAGCCGAGCAGGAAGTCGATGTTCAGGCTGCGCTCGTGCGCCTCGTCGATGATGATCGTGTCGTAATTCTTGAGCAGCGGATCGGTCTGCGTCTCGGCCAGCAAGATACCGTCGGTCATCAGCTTGACCGAGGCGCCGCGCGTCAGGGTGTCGGCGAAGCGCACCTTGAAGCCGACCGTCTCGCCCAGCGGCGTGCCGAGCTCCTGCGCGATGCGCTTGGCGGTCGAGGAGGCGGCGATGCGGCGCGGCTGGGTGTGGCCGATCAGGCCCTTCTGGCCGCGCCCCAGCTCCAGGCAAATCTTCGGCAACTGGGTGGTCTTGCCGGAACCTGTCTCGCCGCAGACGATGATGACCTGGTTGGCCTGCAAGGCTTCGGCGATCTCCACGCGCCGGCCGGAGACCGGCAAGTCTTCCGGATACGTGATCGGCGGCAGCGGATTGCGCAGGGGCGCGGACTCGGACTGGTCGGCGCGCGCTTCGCGCGGCTGGCGAGGTTCGCGCGGTGCACCGGCCGGCGTTT
>JACMLV010000008.1 GCA_014379395.1 Burkholderiaceae bacterium | reverse complement strand
GGCCGGCGGCCGGCCGCCCCTCAGGCCGTGCGGTGCATGTGCTGCAAGATCTCGTGGCCGATCGCGTTCAAAGGCACGATCTTGTCGACCCCGCCGCGCTTGACCGCCTCCTTCGGCATGCCGTACACGACGCAGCTTTCCTCGTCCTGCGCCAACGTGTGCGCGCCGGCGTCGTGCATCTCGCGCATGCCGGCCGCGCCGTCGTCGCCCATGCCGGTCATGATCACGCCGAGCGCGTTGGCGCCGGCGCATTTGGCCACCGAGCGGAACAGCACGTCGACCGAGGGCCGGTGCCGGCTCACCAGGGGGCCGTCGATGACGTCGACGTAATAGTGGCCGCCGCCGTTGCGCAGCAACATGTGCTTGCCGCCCGGCGCGATCAGGGCCAGCCCGAGCGTGACGCGGTCCTTGTTGCGCGCCTCGCGCACCTCGATCTGGCACAGGTTGTTCAGGCGGGCGGCGAATTCGGCGGTGAATTTCTCCGGCATGTGCTGCACGATCACGATGCCCGGCGAGAGCTTGGGCAGCGTCACCAGCACCGCCTCCAAGGCCTGGGTGCCGCCGGTCGAGGTGCCCAGCGCCACCACCCGGTCGGTGCCCTTGACGCCGGCGCCGCCGGCCGCCGGCAGGATCACGTCGGCGGTGAATTTTTCGGTCGGCACCAAAGGGCGCGAGACGGTGGCGCCGGCGGCCGCGTGCACCGCGGCGAGGAACTGCTGCGCGCTATCGGTGAGAAATTGCTTGAGGCCCAGGCGCGGCTTGGGCAGGATCGCCACCGCGCCGGCGGCCATCGCCTCGGCCGCCAGCTTGCCGCTGGCCTCGGCCGAGGCCGAGCAGATGATCACCGGCGTGGGCCGCTCGCGCATGATCTTTTTCAGGAACGTGATGCCGTCCATGCGCGGCATGTCGATGTCGAGCACGATCACGTCGGGCCACTGGCGCTGCATGCGCGTCATCGCCAGCAGCGGGTCGGCCACCGAGGCGATCAGCTCGAGCCCCGGATCGCCTTCGAGCAGGCCGCCAAAGACCTGGCGCACCACCGCCGAATCGTCCACCACCACCACTTTAATTCGACTCATTGATTCAATCCATCTGGGATGACGAGGTTGGCCTGGCGGGCCCACACGTCGCCGCTGCGCACATCGAAAATAATCTGCCGGTGGCCGATCCCGAACAGGCTCTCGGAGACGATCGGAATCTTGTGCGCGCGCAGCAGGGCGCGCGCCGCCTCGCCGTTCTTGACGCCGACATTGCGCGCGTCGGCCCGGCTTTGCAAGGGAAACATGTTGCCGCCGCCAAATATCTTGCCGACGCACTCGCGCGGCTCGACATGCACCGCGGCGAGCTTGCGCAACAAGATACACATGACTTCCTCGCCATAGCGGCCGTCGAGCACCTGGCCGGCGCCGTCGGCGCGGCTGGGCAGCAGGAAGTGCGACATCGCGCCGATCCGGTAGCGCGGATGCCACAGGGTGATCGAGACGCAGGAACCGAGCAGGGTGCAGATGCGGTGGCGGGCGTCGCCGACGAAATGCTCGCCGGGTCCGAGCACGATCTCGACCAGGTCAGGCTCGTCGCTGTGCATGCTAGGCCGCCTTTTGGTAGATGGCCGGCGCCAGCGAGCGCACCGCGTCGCTGATGTCGTTCAGGCTCTCCGAATGGCCGATGCAAAAATGGCCGCCCGGCTTCAAGCGGCCGAGCACGCGCGCGACCACCTCGCGCTTGGTCTGCTCGTTAAAGTAAATCATCACGTTGCGCAGGAAGATCATGTCGAACATGCCGAGCTCGGGCAGCGGCCGGTTCAGGTTGACCTGCTGGAAGCTGACCCGGCTGCGCAAGGCGCGATCGACCAGCAGCGTGCCCTCCTGCGGCCCGGTGCCCTTCAGGCAATAGCGATGCAGATACGCCTCGCTGACGTGGGCCGCGCGCTCCATCGGATAATGGCCGCGGCGCGCGCCCTCGAGCACCCGGCTGCTGATGTCCGAGCCGACCACCTCCCAGGCCGCGTCGCCGAGGCAGTCGGCCAGCACCATGGCGATGCTGTAGGCCTCCTCGCCGGTCGAACTGGCCGCGCTCCAGACCCGGAACGGCGCGCCGCGCCCGCTGGCGGCCTTGGCTTGCTGGCGCAGGAAGTCGAAATGGCTCATTTCGCGGAAAAAATAGGTTTCGTTGGTGGTGAGCAAGTCTACCGCCACTTGCGCCTCGCCGGGCGCGGCGCTGCTGCCGAGCATCTCGAAATACTGGGAGTAGTTGCTCAGGTTGAACTGCTGCAGCCGCTTGGCCAGGCGGCCGCTGACCAGCGCCTTCTTGGCCGGCGACAGCGTGATGCCGGCGGTGTCGAAGATGAAGCGCTGGAAATGGGTGAATTCCTGGTCCGTGAGGGGCAGGACGGTCATGATGAATCATCTCCAAAATAGGTAGGGTGGGCGGGGCCGCCGAGGCACGGCTTGATCGTGCCCACGCGGTGCTTGCGTCCGCGTGGGCACGATAAAACCGTGCCCACCCTACTGAACGGCATCAGGCCGGACGCGCGCCGGCACTACGCCGGCGCGTCCTGGCCGAGCGCGGCCAGGGCCCCGATCTCGGACGGCGACAACACCTGGTGGACGTTGAGCAGGATGACGAACTTGCCGTTGACCTTGCCCATCCCCTCGATGAAGTCGCTGCGGATGCGCGCGCCGAAGGCCGGCGCCGCGGCGACGTCGGCGGCGGCGATCTCGAGCACCGCGTTGACGGCGTCGACCACCACCCCCATGTCCTGGCGCTCGCCCTCGGACTCGACCTCGACGATCACGATGCAGGTGCGCTTGGTCACCTCGCGCGCCGGCTGGCCGAAGCGCGCCGCCAGGTCCATCACCGGCACCACCGCGCCGCGCAGGTTGATCACGCCGCGGATGCAGTCGGGCATCATCGGCACCGCGGTGAGGCTGGTGTACTCGATGATCTCCTTGATCCCCAGGATGCCGATGGCGAAGGTCTCGCCGCCGAGCATGAAGGTCAGATATTGCTTCTGCTCGGCCGCCAAGGCGGCGGCCGGAGCCTGCGCTGCTCGAACCACTGCGTTCATCGCGATTCCTTTCAAAAGCGGGTGAAGTGCGCTTCGTCAAGCTCGGACGCCGACGCCAGCGCCAGGCCGCCGGCCGGCTTGGCGCCGCCGCCGAACTGGCGCGCCGGCG
>JACMLV010000517.1 GCA_014379395.1 Burkholderiaceae bacterium | reverse complement strand
GCTTCGACCTCCGCCGGGCCGGCCAGCAGGCGGCGGGTGATGCTGGGGTCCATCCCGATGCTGCCGGCGAGCTGGGCCAGCACGCCAAGGTCCCCGATATCCTGGCCATCGCAGAAATAGGCGGCGAACAACGCCTCCACCGCGTCGGCGGCCAGGCCGTGGCGATCCGCCAGCCGGACCAGGCGATGCGCGTCCAGTGAGGCGGGGATGCGGCGGATACGGTCGAAGTGAAAGCCGAGGCCCTCGGCGCGGCCCAGTTCGGCGATCGTGGCGTGGAGTCGGCGGGCGCGATCTTCGCCGCCGAACTTGCGCAGAACGTAGTCGGCGCGCGGCAGGCCGCCGGCGATGATGTCGGGGTTCAGCAGAAATGGCCGCCAGGCGATGTCGGCGCCGAGGTCCGGGCGGCCGCGCAGCGTCCGGCGAAGCCGGCGGACGCCGAGGAAGCACCAGGGGCAGACCAGGTCGAACACCACTTCAATGTGCAGCCGGGTGCGCGGTGGGGCGAGGATGTTCACCCAGGGAGCCTAGCACCGCTACGCGCGCCATGCAGCCGGGCGATGCGCATCTGCCAGAGGCAGAGGAGTGGCGTCACCAGGAGCTCCATCACCAGGGCGGCGGCCATCGGCCCGCCCGGCGAGCCCAGCAGCGCAAGGCCGAGCAGGCGGCCCGCACCACCGAGCACGACGATGGCGGTGAGCAGCCGAAAGCGGGCGGTCTGGTCTGGCAGCCGGGGGATGCAGCTCCAGAAGGCCAGGCCGATGCCCAGCAACAGGCCGGACAGGTATCGGAAATGGCTATCAGCCGCCGCATCCCAGTCGGCACCGACCATACCGGGCCCAAACAGGACGCCGGCACCGCCGGCCAAAACGGGCACGCAGCCACCGAATGCCACCGCCGCCTGCGCCAGCCGCAGTTCGATGTGTCCGGTGGCTACCAGCGTTGCAACGGATCGTAGGGCTTGATCGGTGCTGGCGGATCGAAGGCGGCACGCACCACATCCCCGAGGCCGAGCCCCAGTGTCGCCAGGGCGCCCACCCCTAGCAAAACCAACACCATGCGAAGCACGCGACGAAAGGGTGACGACGGGCCTTTCTGCATCGTCAGATTTTACGCGAAGCGGGTAGGGCGGTCCACCCACGGTTGCAGCGCGTCGGCCGGCACACGCTCTCGTGAGGCCGGTAAGTCAAATCGCGGCGGCGGCCCGATGTGCTGCGTCGCGGCTGGCCACCAGGGCCGCGAGCATGGTGCCGGCCTGCTTGACCGCTGCCGGTTCGCTGGCATCGACATCGGCAAGCTGTTCCTCGGCATGGCCGACGCCGGCAGCGATCTGCTCGCGTAGATCGTCGAGCCGATCCTTGATCTCGATCGGGTCGGCACCGACCGCCGCCAGCCATTCCGCGGCGATGACATCGACTTCCCGCGCCATGCGGCCTGGTGCGACACCCTTGGCGGCGAGTGCGACCAGCCGGCCGATGGCGGCATCGATGGGGCGTACCGCCCGCGCTTTGCGTGCAGCCATGATCGGGGAATTCCTGCTCGAATCGCATTGGGTTGCGTTCGCCAATTGTTCTCAGGCCGCCGCGAAAGTCAAGCAGGTAAGCTGGCGGACGCGATCAATGTTGACGTCCACGTCGCAGATCCTGCCTGCACGGCCAACTGGACCGGACGTTCTCAGGTGTAACCGACTCTTATCCGTATGGAGCGGAAACCAAGCTGCTCCGTGCGGGTCTCTACGGATCGGGGATTGTGCTCGAGAAGGATGCTGCGCTCATGATCGACAAGAACGATTTTCGGCCCAAGCCGGTGGACGAAGCGGCGCTGGATGTTGCGCTTGCGGCCTTCCAGGCGCTCGACGACGGCGCACGGACCGGCGAATGGGAGGCCTTCATCGCCTATCTGCATGAAGACCTGACCTGGTTCGGCCCAGTCGACGGCTTCCAGGGTCTGCAGCACGGCAAGCAGTCAGCGGCTGATTTGTTCCGCCATCACGCCAGCGTCACGCGAACGCATTGGCAGCTCAGGAACATCATTGCCAATGGGAACGAGATCGGTTTCGAAAGCTGGACCTCCGGCACCATAGAAAACAAGTCTTACGGCAACCAGCTGATGATGCTGTTCGTCATCGAGAATGGCAAAATCCGCCACTTTCGTGAATATGCAGGATACATCAACGGCGTTGGCGATTTCGTTGGGCATGGCGACCCGGACGATGGCGCCGACGCGTATCGCTACAAGGGTCGCTGAGCGCTTCACAATGGCGGATGGGGTGGGATTCGAACCCACGGAGGGCGTGAACCCTCGGCAGTTTTCAAGACTGCTGCCATAGACCGCTCGGCCACCCATCCCGCCTGCACATACTAACGCGAGGTGCCGGGCTCGGCCAGTTTCTCCCCTGGCCCGCGGGCGCACACCGCTTTAGACCTTGGCCATGCGAATCCTTGCCCTGCTATTGCCGGCCATCCTCGCCACCACGGCCCTGGGCCAGACCGTAGCCCCCGCCACGCCGCCGCCGCCGGACCCGCGCGGCAGCTTCACGCTGACCTATGAGAACGACCTGCTGACCGGCACCGACCGCTACTACACCAGTGGCGCGCAGTTCGCTTACCGGTCGCCATCCACCAACCTGCCGGCCCCGCTGCGCTGGCTCGATGGCCAGCTCGACCGCTTCGCAGGCCCCGGCGAGGTTCGCTGGGGGTTCGGTGCCGGCCAGGCCATCTACACGCCACTCGACACGCAGGCGCGCCGCCCCGACCCGCGCGACCGGCCCTATGCCGGGCATCTGTACGGCGCGCTGGTGCTGCAGCGGGACGAGGGCAGCGCTCTCAGCACCTTCGAATTCCAGGCCGGCGTGATCGGCCCTTCGGCGCTCGGCGAGTTCGCGCAGAACGGCGTGCACGACATCATTGGCGTGGCACCCTCCAGGGGCTGGGACTTCCAGCTCAAGGACGAGCTTGCGATCAATGCCTTCTTCGAGCGTACGCAACGCAGTGCCACCTTCCGTTTCGGCGAAATGGAAGCCGATATGCTGCCCTCGCTGACGTTGGCGGTCGGTTCGGTCAGCACCTACGCTGGCGCCGGGGCAACGCTGCGGCTGGGGCAGGGGCTGTCGGCCGATTATGGTGCACCGCGCATCCGTCCGGCCCTGGTCGGCTCCGCCTTCTTCCAGCCACGCGAGGCCTTCGGCTGGTATGTGTTTGCCGGCGGGCAGGGGCGGGCGGTGGCGCGCGACGTGTTCCTGGACGGCAACACTTTTCGCGATGGTGGCCCATCGGTGGATAAGCGGCCGTTGGTCGGCGACCTTTCGGCTGGGCTGGTGGTGCATTACCGCGGCGTCCGCCTCTCGCTCAGCCAAGCCTGGCGGACCGAGGAATTCTATGGCCAGCGTGGTGGCGCGCAGAGTTTCGGGTCGGTCGGCCTGACCGCGCGCTTCTGACCGCTTGACCCTGCAATCGGTTGCGGACACCCTTCGCCCGGGAAACACCGGGATGCGCAAAATGACCGACAGCACCGGCCTGGACCGCCGAACCGCAATGGCGTTGGCCTCGTCCTGGCCGCGGCCGAGCACCTTGACCTGGCCGATGGTCAGGTTCTGGCGGATCGACAGGTGCGGGAACAGCTCGAAGTTCTGGAACACCATGCCGATGCGCGCGCGCAGCTTGGACAGGTTGGTCTTCGGGTCGTTGACCGGGATGCCGTCGACGACGATCTGGCCCTGCTGGACCGGTTCGAGGCCGTTGACGGTTTTGATCAGGGTCGACTTGCCCGAGCCGGACGGGCCGCAGATGACCATCACGTCGCCCTTGTCGACGGTGGTCGAGCAGTCGGTGAGCACTTGGAAGGGGCCATACCATTTGCTGACATTTTTCAGTTCGATCATGATTTTTTTCCTAGCGAATGATGGCGACGCGGCGGTGCAGGTGCTTGACCAGCGTGGACAGCGTGAAGCAGATGATGAAGTAGACCACGGCGACGAAGGTGTACATCTCGACCAGGCGGCCGTCGCGCTGGGCGACCTTGCTGGCGGCGCCGACGAAGTCGGGGATCGACAGCACATAGACCAGCGAGACGTCCTGGAACAGCACGATGGTCTGGGTCAGCAGCACCGGGATCATGTTGCGGAAGGCCTGCGGCAGCACGACGTGGCGCATGGTCTGCCAGTAGCTCATGCCGAGCGCCTGCCCGGCCCAGATCTGGCCGCGCGGGATCGACTGGATGCCGCTGCGCATGATCTCGCAGTAATAGGCCGCCTCGAACAGGATGAAGGTGATCAGGGCCGACGAGAAGGCGCCGACCCGCACCGGCTCCTCGGCTTTGATGATCCAGGCGGCGATGTAGGGCACCAGGAAGTAGAACCAGAAGATCACCAGCACCAGCGGCACCGAGCGGATCAGGTTGACGTAGCCCGAGGCCGGCAGCGAGATGGCGCGCTTGCTCGACAGGCGCATCAGCGCCAGCAGGGTGCCCAGCACGATGCCGCCGGCCATCGCCAGCACCGTCAGTTGCAGCGTGAACGCCATGCCGGTCTGGAACAGGTAGACCCAGGAGCGCGAGATGACGTCGAAGTCGAAGTTGGCGAACATGTCAGTGTCCTCCCGCGGCGGCGCCGGCGACGATGAAGCCCGGGATCGCGACTTTCTTCTCGAGCCGGTGCATCAGGAACACGACGGTGACGTTGACCACCACGTAGATGATGGTGGCGGCCGAAAACGCCTCGAACACCTGGAACGAGAATTCCTGGATCGCGCGCGCGCTGGCCGTCAGTTCCATCAGGCCGATGGTCAGGGCCACCGAGCTGTTTTTGATGATGTTTAAAAATTCGCTGGTCAACGGCGGCAGGATCACCCGCCCGGCCATCGGCAGCAGGATGTAGCGGTAGGTCTGGACGGTGGTCAGGCCGAGCGCGGTGCCGGCCAGCTTCTGGCCGCGCGGCAGCGCCTCGATGCCGGTCGTCACCTGCACCGCCACGCGCGACGAGGTGAACCAGCCCAGGCACAGCACGGCGGTGACGAAGGGCGCGTTGGGCAGCGCCTTGAGCCAGTCGCCGGCGGCCTGCGGGATCAACTCCGGCCACACGAAGAACCACAGGAACATCTGCACCAGCAGCGGCACGTTGCGGAACAGTTCGACATAGGCGTTGGCGGCGCGCACCAGCCATTTGTTGGGCAGCGTGCGCACCGTGCCGACCACCAGCCCGAGCGCGAGCGCCATCACCCACGCCGCCAGCGCGGTGGCCATGGTCCACATCAGGCCGGACCACAGGGTGTCCAGATAGGTGCCGCTGCCGTCCGGCGCCATCTCCCAGAAGATGCCCCAATTCCATTGATAATTCATGCTTGCCTCCGCTGCCGCCGCTGAAAAGCCGCTGAAAAAAAAGGAGGCTCGCGCCTCCCCCCTTTGCTGCTTACTTCTTCTTGCTGGTGGCTTTCTGCGCCTCCGGCACCGCGGCGTAGGCGGCCGGATCGCCCGAATCGGTCGGCTTGTCGAACACCACCTTCAGCTGCGGCGGCATCGGGAAGTTCATGTTGACGCCCTTGGGCGGGATCGGCGACATGAACCACTTGTTGTAGATCCGGTTGATGTCTTCCGATTTATACAGTTTCACGAGGGCCTCGTCGACCACCTTCTTGAAGGCCGGATCGCCCTTGCGCAGCATGATGCCGTACGGCTCGACCGACAGCGCGTCCTTGGTGATCTCGAACTCGTCCGGGTTCTTCGAGTTGGCGCGCTGCGAGGCGAGCAGGATGTCGTCGTTGGCCTCGGCCGCGGCGCGCCCGGTTTCGAGCATCAGGAACGATTCCGGATGATCCTTGCCGACGGCGATGTTCATGCCCAGGTTCTGCTCCTTGTTCAGGATCGTCATCTGCTTGAGCGTGGTGGTGCCGGCGGTGGCGACCAGGGTCTTGCCGCGCATGTCGGCCAGCGACTTGATGTTGGACGATTTCTTGACCAGCAGGCGGTTGCCGATGACGAACATGGTCGGCGCGAACGCGACCTGCTGCTGGCGCTCGAGGTTGTTGGTGGTCGAGCCGCACTCGAGGTCGATGGTGCCGTTCGCCATCAGCGGAATCCGGTTGGCCGAGGTGACCGGGTTGAGCACCACCTTCAGCGCCGTCAGGCCGAGATGCTTTTGCACCGCGGTGACGACCTTCATGCACAGGTCGACCGAATAGCCCTGGTATTGCTGCTTGTCGTCGAGGTAGGAAAACGGGATCGAGCCGTCGCGCACGCCGAGCGTGATGGTGCCGCTCTTCTTGATCTTGGCGAGGGTGCCGGTCGGTTCCTGCGACTGGGCCGGCAG
>JACMLV010000516.1 GCA_014379395.1 Burkholderiaceae bacterium | reverse complement strand
CGCAGCCGCTCGCTGGCGCGGCTCGGCGTGACGATGCAGTCGTACAAGTCGCATTCGCGGGCCGGCTTGATCAGCTGGAAGGCGACGCCGGCCGCGCGCCGCTGGACCGCGTCGGCGGCGCAGCGCTCGGTGCTCAAGAGCAGCAGCTTGACGCCGGCGATGGCCGGATCGGCCTTGATGCTGGCCGCCAGCGCCAGTCCGCTGGTGCGCGGCAACTCCATGTCGAGCAGGACGACGTCGTAGGGCTGGCCGCGCGCCGCCACCGACTGCCTGTCGGTGGCGGCGGCGCTGTCGCTGAGCAGGCGCCAGCCGGCCAGCTGCCGCTCCAGCACCTGGCGGCTGGTCGCATTGTCGTCGACGATCAGGGCGCGCATGCCCTGGGTCGCCTTGCGGTTGAAGGACGGGTCGTCGGCGTCGATGCCATGCTTGTCGAAATTGACGGTGAACCAGAACACCGAGCCGCGCGTGATGGCGTTGTTGACGCCGATCTTGCCGCCCATCAATTCGACCAGCTGGCGCGAGATGGCCAGCCCGAGCCCGGTGCCGCCGTGCTTGCGGGTGGTGCTGCCGTCGGCCTGCGAGAACGATTCGAAGATGCGGGCCTGGGCTTCGGAGGAGACGCCGATGCCGGTGTCTTGCACTTCGAAGCGCAGGCCGACGCTGGTGCTTTCCTCGCTGGTGACGCCAACGCGCACCGCGATGTTGCCGTTGTCGGTGAATTTGATGGCGTTGCCGAGCAGGTTGACGATCACCTGGCGCAGCCGGTTCGGGTCGCCGCAGATGGCGATCGGGATGTCGTTGGCGATGGCGAAATCGAGGCCGATGCCCTTGGCCTGGGCCTGCGGCAGGAACACGCTCTCGATGTCGTCGAGCAGCTCGCGGAAATTGAAGTGGATGTATTCGACCGTCAGCTTGCCGGCCTCGATCTTGGAGAAGTCGAGGATGTCGTTGATCAACACCAGCAAGTGCTCGCCGGACAGCTTGACCATGCTGGTGTAGTGGCGCTGCTGCTCGGTGAGCGCGGTGGCGAGCAGCAATTCGGTCATGCCCAGCACGCCGTTCATCGGGGTGCGGATCTCGTGGCTCATGGTGGCCAGGAAGGCGCTCTTGGCCTGGCTGGCCGCCTCGGCCGCGTTCTTGGCCTTTTCCAGCTGCTCGGTGCGGATGCCGACCTGGCGCTCGAGCTGGTCGCGGTAATTGGCCAAGGTGGCGTCGCGGCTCTCGATCTGGGCCAGCATGGCGTTGAAGCTGTCGATCAGCTTGCCGAGCTCGTCGTCGCGGTGGTGCGCGATGCGGTGGGCGTAGGTCTGGCAGGTCGAGACCTGCTGGGCCGCGTTGATCAGCTTGGTGATCGGGTCGGCCACGATGTTGCGGAAGCGGCGCGCCGACAACACCGCGATGACGAAGGACAGGGCGGCGGCGACGGCGGCCACGCCGAGCTGCTTGAGGATGCCGAGCCAGATCGCGCTCAGGTCGGTCTCGATGCGCACCGCGCCGATGGCGGCGCCGTCGCGGATGAGCGGGCGGGTCAGGCGCAGCGCCGGGCGCCAGAACGGGCCGACGTATTCG
>JACMLV010000059.1 GCA_014379395.1 Burkholderiaceae bacterium | reverse complement strand
TGGCGGCGGCTGGCGCTGCTGCGGCGGCTGCGGCCGGCGTGGCCGAGGCGGTGGCCGAGGTGTCGATCATGGCGATCACTTCGCCGGCGACGACGGTGCTGCCGTCGCCCTTGATGATCTGGGTGATCACGCCGGCGCTCGGCGCCGGCAGTTCCAGAACGACCTTGTCGGTTTCGACGTCGATCAGGTTTTCGTCGCGGCCGACGGCTTCGCCGACCTTCTTATGCCATACCAGCAGGGTCGCTTCGGCGACCGACTCGGACAACTGGGGAACCTTCACTTCGATTAATGCCATTTATAACTCCGTATATTGTTATGAGGGAAGCCGCGGGGTATGTGCCACCCCTTGCGGCCGCCGCTGGTTTATTTGGTCAGGATGAAACCTTTTAACTTCGAAAATGCCGTTTCCAGCAAGTCCTTCTGCTGCGCGTAATGCTTGTCGTAGTAACCGACGGCAGGCGAAGCCGAGGCCGGGCGACCGGCGTAGGCCAGGCGCTGGCCGGCGTCGAGGCCTTCGAAGATGCTGTGCTGGATCTGGAACCATGGGCCCTGATTTTGCGGCTCGTCCTGCGCCCAGACCACTTCGGCCAGGTTCGGGAACTTCTTCAATTCGGCGGCGAAAGCCTTGTGCGGGAACGGATACAGCTGCTCGATGCGCACGATCGCGGTGTCGTTCTGGCCGCGCGTCTTGCGGGCGTTGACCAGGTCGTAGTACACCTTGCCCGAGCAGGCGACGACGCGCTTGACCTTCTTGGCGTCGATCTTGTCGTCCACTTCGCCGATCACGGTCTGGAAGCCGCCCTTGGCCAGTTCGGACAGCGCCGAGCCGGCGTCTTTGTTGCGCAGCAGCGACTTCGGCGTCAGGATCACCAGCGGCTTGCGGAACTGGCGCACCATCTGGCGGCGCAGCACGTGGAAGATCTGCGCGGCCGTGGTCGGCTGCACCACTTGCATGTTGTTGTCGGCGCACAGTTGCAGGAAACGCTCTGGACGGGCCGACGAGTGCTCCGGACCCTGGCCTTCGTAGCCGTGCGGCAGCATCATCACCAGACCGCAGGCGCGGCCCCACTTCACTTCGCCGGAGCTGATGAACTGGTCGATGACGACTTGGGCGCCGTTGACGAAGTCGCCGAACTGGGCTTCCCAGATCGTCAGGGTGTTCGGCTCGGCCGAGGCGTAACCGTATTCGAAGGCCAGCACGGCCTCTTCCGACAACACCGAGTCGATCACGGTGAACGGCGCCTGGCTGTCGGAGACGTTGCTCAGCGGCACATAGGTGCCGGCGTCCCAACGCTCGCGGTTTTGATCGTGCAGCACGGCGTGGCGGTGCACGAAGGTGCCGCGGCCGGCGTCCTGGCCGGTCAGGCGGATCGGGTAGCCCGACGACACCAGCGTGGCGAACGCCAGATGCTCGCCCATGCCCCAGTCGAGGTTCATCTCGCCGCGGCCCATGGTGGCGCGGTCGGCCAGCACTTTTTCAACCAGCGAGTGGGCCTTGAATTCCTTCGGCACCACGGTGATGCGCGCGGCCAGGCGTTTCAGTTCGGTCATCGGCACGGCGGTGTCGGCCGAGTCGGTCCACTTCTTGTTCAGGAACGGCAGCCAATCGACGGCGAACTTGTTCTTGAAGTTGGAGATGACCGGATCGATCGTGTGCTTGCCGGCGTCCATCGCGGCGCGGTAGGCGGCCACCATCTGGTCGCCGCCGTCGGCCGCGATCACGCCCTGGGTCGCCAGCTTGTCGGCGTACAACTTGCGCGTGCCTGGATGCTGGGCGATCTTCTTGTACATCAACGGCTGCGTCAGCGCCGGGGTGTCTTGCTCGTTGTGACCCAGTTTGCGGTAGCAAATGATGTCGACCACGATGTCCTTCTTGAACTCCATCCGGTAGTCGAGCGCGATTTGCGTCGCCAGCACGACCGCTTCCGGATCGTCGGCGTTGACGTGCAACACCGGCGCCTCGATCATCTTGACCACGTCCGAGCAGTAGATGGTCGAACGGGCGTCGCGCGGATCGGAGGTGGTGAAGCCGATCTGGTTGTTGATCACGATGTGCATCGTGCCGCCGGTGCCGTAGCCGCGGGTTTGCGCCAGATTCAGCGTTTCCATGACCACGCCCTGGCCGGCGAACGCGGCGTCGCCGTGGACCAGGATCGGCAGCACTTGCGCGCCTTCCTTGTCGCCGCGGCGGTCCATGCGCGCCTTGACCGAACCCTCGACGACCGGGTTGACGATCTCCAAGTGCGACGGGTTGAACGCGAGCGACAGGTGGACCGGGCCGCCGGCGGTCGAGATGTCGGAGGAGAAGCCTTGGTGGTACTTGACGTCGCCCGACGGCAGATCGTCGCCGTGCTTGCCTTCGAATTCTTCGAACAATTCCTGCGGCACCTTGCCGAGGGTGTTGACCAGCACGTTCAGGCGGCCGCGGTGGGCCATGCCGATCACGATTTCCTGCACGCCTTTTTCACCGGCGCGCTGGATGGTTTCGTCGATCGAGGCGATGAACGACTCGCCGCCTTCGAGCGAGAAGCGCTTCTGGCCGACGTACTTGGTGTGCAGATAGCGCTCCAGGCCTTCGCCCGCGGTCAGGCGGTCGAGGATGTGGGTTTTCTTTTCCGGCGAGAAGTCCGGGGTCGAGCGGATCGACTCGAGCTTTTGCTGGATCCAGCGCTTTTCGGCCGGATCGCTGATGTACATGAACTCGGCGCCGATCGAGCGCGTGTAGGTGTCGCGCAGGAAGTTGA
>JACMLV010000515.1 GCA_014379395.1 Burkholderiaceae bacterium | reverse complement strand
TCGGCGTGCCAGCCAGCGCGCCGGGCAGCGCGCCGAGCGCGGCCAAGCCGAGGCCTTGTTGAAGAAAATGTCTGCGCGATGCCATAGCTGTACCCGTTGAAATCCAAATCACCGGCCACTATAGCGCATTGTCGGGCCAAGAAAAACCCTTGAAAAACATTTCGCCGCCCCGGAAAAGGGCCGCGCCGGGGTGGCGCGCGATGCGGACGCGATGCGGGCCGAATCCAGGCCGGAATCAGCTGGGATTGCAGCGGCAAAAGCGCGGCTGCGGCGAGCCGGGCGCGGGCGCGCAGGCGCCGAGGCGCTTCCAGAACAGCACCGTGTCGAGTCCGTACGGCGAGCGCACGTTGCCGCAGGCGCTATAGCCGTGGCGGGCGAAGAAGGCGGCCGCGCTGTTGGTGCTGTGCACCTGCAACAGCTTGATCTCCCACAGCGCGCCCTGCTGCTCCAGGCGTTCCAGCAACGCGTCGCCGAGCCCGCGGCGGCAGGCCTGCGGCAGCAGATAGCACAGCGCCAGCTTGCCGGCGCGCGTCAGCAGGGCCACCCCGACCACCTCGCCGGCCTCCAGCGCGATCAGCGGAAAATTGCGCGCCGACAGGAACCAGTTGGCCACCATCTGCGGCGTCTTGTTGCCCAGCCAGGCGGCCAGGATGGCCGGATCGTCGCCGTGGTCGCGCGCGCAGCATTCGGCGATCGAGCGGCGCAGCACCGCGCAGGCGGACGCGGCGTCGGACGCGGTGGCCGGACGGATCTCGAAACTTGCTGCCCTCACTGAAAAACCCCCTCATCGAATCGCCGCAACGTCGGCCGCCACGACTATACACCAGCGAAAAAAGTTGTGCCGGAGGGGCCGGCGGCGCCGCCGGAGCGTGCGCGCGCCATGATCGGTCTAAGCATATTACAAAAAATTCGTACCCTTTCCGGCCGGAATTGCCGACCATGGCGCTTTGCTTCCCACACGAGTCCATCATGCCCAGCCAACGCCCGTCCGCCCTCCCCGCCAACGCCCGCCGCCGGCTGCTCGCCGCCGCCACCGTCGCCACCGCCCTCGCGCTGGCGCTGCCGCTGCCGGCCTTGGCCGCCGAGACCGCGCTGCTGAACGCCTCCTACGACGTGGCGCGCGAACTGTTCAAGGACCTCAACCCGGTCTTCGTCGCCGAGTGGAAGAGGAACACCGGGGAGGCGATCAGCATCAACCAGTCGCACGGCGGCTCGAGCAAGCAGGCGCGCTCGGTGGCCGACGGCATGGAGGCGGCGGTGGTGACGATGAACCAGGCCAACGACATCGACATGCTGGTCGAGCGCGGCGTGGTCGCGCCCGACTGGGCCAAGCGCTTCCCGCACAACGCGGCGCCGTTCTACTCGACCATGGTGTATCTGGTGCGCAAGGGCAATCCCAAGCAGATCAAGAACTGGGACGACCTCGGCAAGCCGGGCGTGAAGGTGATCGTGCCCAACCCCAAGACCTCGGGCAACGGCCGCTACACCTACCTTGCGGCCTGGGGCTCGGTGCTCAAAAAGGGCGGCGGCGAGGCCCAGGCGCGCGATCTGGTCGCGCGCCTGTTCAAGAACGTGCCGGTGCTCGACGCCGGCGGGCGCGCCGCCACCACCACCTTCACCCAGCGCCAGATCGGTGACGTGCTGGTGACGTTCGAAAACGAGGTGCAATTGGCGCGCAACGAATTCGGCGCCGATTTCGAGGTCGTCTATCCTGCCCTCTCGATCCTGGCCGAGTCGCCGGTGGCGGTGGTCGACAAGGTGGTCGACCGGCGCGGCCTGCGCAAGCCGGCCACCGCCTACCTGCAATTCCTGTATTCCGAGCCGGCCCAGGAGATCATCGCCAAGCACCACATGCGGCCGCGCTCGGAGGCGGTGGCCAAGAAATACGCGGCCGCCTTCCCGCAGATCAAGCTGTTCACCGTCGACGAGGTCTTCGGCGGCTGGAAGCAGGCCCAGAAACGCCACTTCGACGACGGCGGCGAGTTCGACAAGATCTACCAGAGCAAATAATCGGGACGGGCGGCCCGCCCCGCCCCGCCTTGTCGCGCCCTGGTTTCAGCGCAAAGCCGCAAGCACGGCGTCAATAGGCAAAAACATGGTGCGACTATCCGCCGGGTACTCAATGAATTCCGCGCACCTCGTATAGAAGCGTCTCGCATCATCGTCCTTGGCATGGACCAGCACCGCGCCTATGCCAATACTTTGCGAAGCGATCGCGATTCGGCGTAGCGCATCCGATAGCAGGTCGGCGCCGAGTCCTTTGCCGGCATGATCGCGGCTGACGGCCAACCGCCCGATGACCGACACTGGGATCGTGTCGGGCGCATTGCGGCGGACTTTGCCCGGTGATGCGGCGCGCTCGACCGCACCGGCCGAAATGGAGTAATAGGCGACCACATGATTGCCTTGGCAGACAACATAGGTGCGCGAGAAGCGACTTTCGTTCTTCAAGGCTCGCTGACGCAACCAGTCATTCAAGGCCGGTTCGCCACAATCAAATCCCGAAAGATCATGCTCTGCGGTCAGAGAAACAGGCGGGGCCAATCGAGATTGTAAACCCTCACTGTCTAGTTCTTCCATGCCGGAACTCGACGCAGTAGCGATCGCAACTTCGATCCTGGCGCCGGCGGATTGTCGAGCGCCTGCATAAAAGCGTCGTAATACTCGGAATTGAGTGCGAACAGACGTTGATCAAGCAGCACATCGATTGCTTCTCGCCGGGCACTTTCAACCATGAACTCGGTACGTGTTTTTCCCAGGATCGCAGCCGCTTCGTCGATCAGTTGCCGCGTATTGACATCGATGCGCAGATTGATGCTGCCTTTTGTCTCGCCTGCGGACGAGCGCTCAGCAACCGCAGTTGTTGCTGAGTGTGCATGATCCGGAGACGGGACGCGCGACTTCGACATGCGTTCAATTCTCCCCCGTCGTATCTACAGTGTCAATACACGCTCATCCGACCGCAGCCCATCGCCGGAGGTGAAGCCCGCCCGCCCATTGGGAACCGGCGGCGGGGCTTTTTTTCGTCTTGCGAATGGACAATTCCCGGCGTTGCTGCTATCGTGAAGGGCGGCAACTATCGCCCCGGCCATACAAAATTCGCGCAGTTCCCCACGTGAGGAGCGCGCCCGACGATCTTCCCCGATAAAACTCATGATCAAAAAAACACTCGCCATCTTGCTGATGTCGCTGGCCTCGGCCGCCATCGCCGTCCCGCTCGGCTCCCAATCGGTACTGGTGGTCGAAGACGGCACCGGCAAGGTCTTGCTCGAAAAGAACGCCAACCTGGTGGTGCCGATCGCCTCGCTCACCAAATTGATGACCGCCATGGTCGTGCTCGACTCCAAGCCGGACATGGAGGAGCTCATCAACATCGACAAGAACGACGTCGACCTGCTCAAGCACAGCACCTCGCGCGTGCCGGTCGGCGCCGCGATCCGCCGCGCCGACGTGCTGCAACTGGCGTTGATGTCGTCCGACAACCGCGCCGCCGCCGCGCTGGGGCGCACCTATCCGGGCGGCCAGACCGCCTTCGCTCGCGCCGTCAACGCCAAGATCCGCGCGCTCGGCATGAGCCAGACCCGGATCGAGGAGCCGACCGGCCTGTCGCCCAACAACCGCTCGACGGCCGCCGACCTGGTCAAGATGGCCGCCGCCGCCGCCCGCTATCCCGACATCGGCCGCATGACCACCGACGCCAAGGACACCATCAACATCAACGGCCGCGGCGTCGAATACCGCAACACCAACCGCCTGGTCGGCGCCAAGGGCTGGGACATCGGCCTGTCCAAGACCGGCTACACCGAGGAAGCCGGGCGCTGCCTGATCATGCGCATCAAGTCTGCCGGCAAGAACGCCACGCTGGTGCTGCTCAACGCGCGCGCCAGCTCGGCGCGGGTGGTGGACGCGATGAACATCCGCCGCTTCATCACCGGCGAGACGGCCGAAACGAAGGTGGCGACGGCGGCGCCGCGCCAGCGCCGCCTCGCCCCGCGCCACACATCGCGCCACCTCGCGCGCCACACCAACCGGCACGGCCGCACCATCTGACCGCGCGGCGCGCGCTTGTCGTCCGCCTCCGACAAGGCGGCGGCGC
>JACMLV010000058.1 GCA_014379395.1 Burkholderiaceae bacterium | reverse complement strand
CGAAGCGAAAGAATAGCTGGGTGAGGCCAGATTTTGACGGTTTCGCAGTGCCAATAGCGAGCTATTGGCCGAGAAGACGGCGAAATATGGACCGTCCAGGTATTTTTGCAGCCGACGAGCCTAAGTCCGACAGACTCCTAGCCAACTAATGACAGGGAACGACATGAACAAGTTGAAAATCGGAATCCGGCTGGGGCTGGGTTTTGGCGCCGTGCTGCTGATGCTGGCGCTGGTGATCGGGCTGGGCATTTCGCGGCTGGCCGAACTGCACGAGGGCACCAACCAGATCGTCGATCAGGACTATCCGAAGGTGTTGCTGGCGCAGCGGGTGCAGGACAACTTCGACCACAGCGCGCGCGCGCTGCGCAACATCATGCTCAGCAGCGATGCGGCGCTGATCGGGCGCGAACTGGCCGGCATCGCCGAGGCGCGCAAGGACATCAGCGCGACCCTGGAAAAGCTCGATCCACAGATCAAGTCGGAGGCCGGTCGCCAGTTGTTCAAGGCGATCCAGGAGGCGCGCGCGGCCTATGTGGCGCTGCTCGAAAAGTTCTTGCGGCTGCAGGCCGAGGGCAAGAGGGACGAGGCGCTGGCGATCCTGCTCGGCCCCCTCGACAAGGCCCAGTTCACCTACACCGAGAGCATCGCCGCCCTGATCAGCCATCAGAGCGCGAAGATGGAGGCGGGCCGCCAGCAAGCCGAGGACACCTATCACAGCGGGCGCAACCTGCTCGGTGCCGCCGGCCTAGCGGCGCTGCTGCTCGGCGCGCTGCTGGCGCGCGTCATTTCGCACTCGATCACGCAGCCATTGATCCGCGCGGTGGGCGTGGCGCAAGCGGTCGCGGCGGGCGACCTGACCAGCCGCATCGAGGTCGCCTCGCAGGACGAGACCGGGCAGTTGCTGCAAGCGCTCAGGGACATGAACGGCAACTTGCAAAACATCGTCGGCCAGGTGCGCAGCGGCACCGAGACCATCTCCAGCGCCTCCGGCCAGATCGCCTCGGGCAATATGGACTTGTCCTCGCGCACCGAACAACAGGCCGGCTCGCTCGAGGAAACCGCCTCCTCGATGGAGCAGTTGACTTCCACCGTCAAGCAAAACGGCGACAACGCGCGCCAGGCCAACGCGATGGCGGCGTCGGCCTCCGACGTGGCCGTGCGCGGCGGCGCCATCGTCTCGCAGGTGGTCGACACGATGGGCTCGATCAACGAATCGTCGCGCAAGATCGCCGACATCATCGGCGTCATCGACGGCATCGCGTTTCAAACCAACATCCTGGCCCTGAACGCCGCCGTCGAGGCGGCCCGGGCCGGCGAACAGGGACGCGGCTTCGCCGTGGTCGCCAGCGAAGTGCGCAACCTGGCCCAGCGCTCGGCCGGCGCGGCCAAGGAAATCAAGGAATTGATCGTCGACTCGGTCGAAAAGGTCGAGGCGGGCAGCAAGCTGGTCAACCAGGCCGGCGCCACAATGGACGAGATCGTCGCCAGCGTGAAGCGCGTCACCGACATCGTCGGCGAGATCACCGCCGCCGGCCACGAGCAGGAAGTGGGCATCGAGCAGATCAACAAGGCGATCAGCCAGATGGACGCCGTCACCCAGCAGAACGCGGCGCTGGTCGAGGAGGCGGCGGCGGCGGCCGGTTCGCTGCAAGAGCTGGCCGGCAACCTGGCGCAGGTGATGGCGGTGTTCAAGATCGACGGCGCGGCCCGACCGGCCGCGTCGCAGCGCCAGCCGATGGCGGCTTTGGGCAATGCCCGCCGCGAACCGGAGCAGCGCATCGAACGCAAGCGCGCCAGCGCCTCCGGCGGCGCAAAGGCGAACAGCGCCGCCAGCGCAACGCCGCCGCGCAAAGTGGCCAACGGCGGGCCGGCCGATCAGTGGGAGGAGTTTTAAGCCGACTGCATCGCTTCGACGCTCCGGCTCGGAATGGCGCGTCGAAGCGACGCGCCAGACAGATTGACGCTTACAGGTACTTCGCCAGACGCGCCAGGATGGTCTCGCGCCCCAGCACTTGCAGCACCAGGTCGATGCCCGGCGTTTGCAGCTGGCCGGTGACGATCAGGCGCAGCGGCATCGCCATCTGCGGCATCTTCATGCCATGCGCGGCCAGCACTTCCTTGAGCGTCGCGCTCAACACTTCCTTGCTCCACTCGACGCTCTGGCAACGCTCGGCGAACTGCGCCAGCGCCGGCTTGACGGCGTCGGTCAGGTGCTGCGCCAGCAGGGCCGCGTCCGGCTGCGGCTCGCGGTAGAACAGCATCGCCGCCGTCGCCAGCTCGTTGACCGTGTTGGCGCGCTCTTTCATGATGCCCAGGATCAGCGGCAGATCCGGCGCGCCGTCGAACTGGGCGCCCGCCTCGACCATCAACGGACGGGCCAGGCCCGCCAGGCGCTCGTTGTCGGCCAGCTTGATGTAGTGGTTGTTCAGCCAGGCCAGCTTTTCATTGTTGAACTGGGCGGCCGACTTCGACAGGTGGTTCAGGTTGAACCACTCGCAGAACTGGTCCATCGAGAACACCTCGTCGTCGCCGTGGCTCCAGCCCAGGCGCGCCAGATAGTTCAGCATCGCCTCCGGCAGATAACCCTGGGCCGGGTAATCCATCACGCTGACCGCGCCGTGGCGCTTGGACAGCTTCTCGCCGTCGGCGCCGAGGATCATCGGCAAGTGGCCGTACTGCGGCAGCGGCGCGCCGATGGCGCGCAGGATGTTGATCTGGCGCGGGGTGTTGTTGACGTGGTCGTCGCCGCGCAGCACGTGGGTGATCTGCATGTCCCAGTCGTCGACGGCGACGCAGAAGTTATAGGTCGGCGTGCCGTCCGGGCGCGCGATGACCAGATCGTCCATCTCGCGGTTGGCGATCGTGATGGTGCCCTTGACCACGTCGTCCCAGCTGACCACGCCGTCGAGCGGATTCTTGAAGCGCACCACGGGCTTGCGGTCGGCCGGCACGGCCGGCAAGGTCTTGCCCGGCTCCGGACGCCAGGTGCCGTCGTAGCGCGGCTTTTCGCCGGCGGCGCGCATCTTCTCGCGCATCGCCTCGACTTCCTCCGGCGACGAATAGCAGTGGTAGGCGGTGCCTTCCTTGAGCATCTGCTCCAACACCTCGCCGTAGCGCTCCATCCGCTTCATCTGGTAGAACGGGCCTTCGTCATGCTCCAGGCCGAGCCACTTCATGCCGTCGATGATCGCCTGCACCGCCTCCGGGGTCGAACGCTCCAGATCGGTGTCCTCGATGCGCAGCACGAAGGTGCCGCCGAAATGGCGGGCGTAGGCCCACGAGTACAGCGCGGTGCGCGCGCCGCCAAGGTGGAGATAGCCGGTCGGGCTGGGAGCGAAACGGGTACGGACGGGCGTGGCGGAGGTGGTCATCGAAGTATGCGGGCCAAGATAATAAGAAAGGCCATATTTTACCCTGTATCAAAGCGCCGCCGTAACGGGCGAAGGCGCCGATTTGG
Source organism: Burkholderiaceae bacterium (assembly GCA_014379395.1). Lineage (GTDB taxonomy): Bacteria > Pseudomonadota > Gammaproteobacteria > Burkholderiales > Burkholderiaceae_D > Janthinobacterium. The sequence goes on along the minus strand of JACMLV010000058.1, from coordinate 3,581 downwards.
CTTCGTGGCGTCGCCGGCCCCGGCGCCCGCCCGGCCCGGCCCGTGTGATATGCTCGCCGGCCCCACATTCCGACTTATTCCAGCCATGAAATGCGCGATCGTGCCGGTGACGGCGTACCAACAAAATTGCAGTGTTCTGATCTGCGAGGAGACCAAGCGCGCGGCGCTGGTCGATCCGGGCGGCGATCTGCCGCGCCTGCGCGAGGCGCTCGATGAACTCGGCGTGACGCTGGAAAAAGTGTTCCTGACCCACGGCCACGCCGACCACTGCGGCGCCGCCGATAGCGTGCGCCAAGCATTCGGCGTGCCGGTCGAAGGGCCGCAGCGCGAGGACCAGTTCTGGATCGAGCAACTGCCCGACGCCTGCCGGCGCATGGGCTTCCCGGTCGCCGAGGCGTTCGAGCCGGACCGCTGGCTGAACGACGGCGACACCGTCTCGTTCGGCGCGCAAACCTTGGACGTGCTGCACTGCCCCGGCCACACGCCCGGCCACGTGGTGTTCTTCCACCAGGGCGAGCGGCTGGCCCTGGTCGGCGACGTGCTGTTCAAGGGCTCGATCGGGCGCAGCGATTTTCCGCGCGGCGACCACGCCACGCTGATCGCTTCGATCGAACAGAAATTATTGCCGCTAGGCGAAGACGTCGTCTTCGTCCCGGGCCACGGCCCCACGTCCACTTTCGGCGACGAGCGGCGTAGCAACCCCTATCTAAAGCGCTGACCCCGGACCCTGCACCGCGCGTACCGGGGCGGCAAGCAGGAATGCCGGTCGAAATGGCGTGTATGGTGGAATAAAAAGCGATGCCGCCGGCGTGCGCCGGCAAGCATTTCCGGCGGGCGCCCCGCTGCGGGACGCCAACCGTTTGTTAGTCGTTCTTGATGACGATATTCGGGAAAATGCCGGTCATGTCCTTGGCCTTTTCGGCCACCTTGACGGCGATCTTGCGGGCGATGCTCTTGTAGACCGCCGCCACCGGGCCGTCCGGCTCGGCCACCACGGTCGGCTTGCCGGAATCGGCCTGCTGGCGGATCGCCATCGTCAACGGCAGCGCGCCCAAGAATTCGACGCCGTACTCGGCGCACATGCGCTCGCCGCCGCCGGCGCCGAAGATTTCCTCCGCGTGGCCGCAGTTCGAGCAGATGTGGGTGCTCATGTTCTCGACGATGCCGAGGATCGGGATGCCGACTTTTTCAAACATCTTCAAGCCCTTGCGCGCGTCGAGCAGCGCGATGTCCTGCGGCGTGGTGACGATCACGGCGCCGGTGACCGGCACTTTTTGCGACAGCGTCAGCTGGATGTCGCCGGTGCCGGGCGGCATGTCGACGATCAGGTAGTCCAGGTCGCGCCAGTTGGTCTGCTCGAGCAATTGCGTCAGCGCCTGCGTGACCATCGGGCCGCGCCACACCATCGGCTCGTCCGGGTCGATCAGGAAACCGATCGACGACACTTGCAGGCCGTGGTTTTCAAGCGGCTCCATGGTCTTGCCGTCGGCGCTTTCCGGGCGCCCGCTGATGCCCAGCATCATCGGCTGCGACGGGCCGTAGATGTCGGCGTCCAGCATGCCGACGGCGGCGCCCTCGGCCGCCAGCGCCAGCGCCAGGTTGACCGCCGTGGTCGATTTGCCGACCCCGCCCTTGCCGGAGGCGACGGCGATGATGTTCTTCACGTTCGGCATCAGCTTCAGGCCGCGCTGCACCGCGTGCGAAATGATCTTGGTGTGGACGTTAACCGTCACCTTGCCGGCCCCGGCCAGCGCCAGCAACGGCGCCTCGACGCTGGCGCGGATCGCCGCGAGCTGGCTCTTGGCCGGATAGCCGAGTTCGATGTCGAGCGAGACGTTGCCGCCGTCGACCTTCAGGTTCTTGACCGACTTGGAGGACACGAAATCCTTGCCGGTGTTCGGGTCGATCACGCGGCCCAGGGCCGCTTTGACGTCTTCTGCTGTAATGCTCATGTAAATCTCCGTGGTGACTCCGCGTTTAATTCGCGCCAGTCTAGCGTAAAACCGCTGAAAAAACAGGAAGGCCCCGGCGCCCCGGACTGCGCAGGCGCCCTTTCCGCTGGTAAAATGGCTCTTTTATTCATCCTGCAAAGTGCACCAACCATGACTCGCAAGCTGTTCGTCACCACCGCCCTGCCTTACGCCAACGCCGCCTTCCACATCGGTCACATGATGGAATACATCCAGGCCGACATCTGGGTCCGGTTCCAGCGCATGCAACGCGACGGCGCCGGTCTGCGCGAGGTGCACTTCGTCGGCGCCGACGACACCCACGGCACGCCGATCATGATCGCCGCCGAAAAGGAAGGCATCACACCGCAGGAGTTCGTGGCCCGCATCGCCGCCGGCCGCGCCCAATACCTCGACGGCTTCCACATCGCCTTCGACAACTGGTACTCGACCGATTCGCCGGAGAACGTCGAACTGTCGCAGGGCATCTACCGCAAGCTGCGCGACACCGGCCTGATCGTCACCAAGACCGTCGACCGCTTCTTCGATCCGGTCAAGGGCATGTTCCTGGCCGACCGCAACATCAAGGGCGAGTGCCCGAAATGCCACGCCAAGGATCAATACGGCGACAACTGCGAAGTGTGCGGCGCGGCCTACCAGCCGACCGAACTGGTGAACCCGTTCTCGGTGTTCACCGGCTCGACGCCGATCCTGAAGCCGTCCGAACAATACTTCTTCAAGCTGTCCGACGCGCGCTGCTTCGCCTTCCTCAAGGACTGGCTGAACACGCCCGGCCGCTTGCAGCCGGAGATGGTCAACAAGGTCAGCGAGTGGCTCGGCGAAGCCGGCGAAAAGCTGGCCGACTGGGACATCTCGCGCGACGCGCCCTACTTCGGCATCCCGATTCCGGACGCGCCGGGCAAGTTCTTCTACGTCTGGCTCGACGCGCCGGTCGGCTACCTGGCCAGCCTGAAAAACTACTGCGCCAAGATCGGCCTCGACTACGACGCCCTGCTGCAAGACCCGGCCACCGAGCAGATCCACTTCATCGGCAAGGACATCGTCTCGTTCCACCTGCTGTTCTGGCCGGCCATGCTCAAGTTCGCCGACCATCCGGTGATCGACAAACTCAAAGTCAACGTGCACGGCCACCTGACCGTCAACAACGAAAAAATGTCGAAGTCGCGCGGTACCGGCATCTCGCCGCTGCGCTACCTCGACCTGGGCATGAACCCGGAATGGCTGCGCTACTACATCGCCTTCAAGCTCAATTCCAAGGTCGAGGATCTGGACTTCACCGGTGACGATTTCGTCGCCCGCGTGAACAGCGACTTGATCGGCAAATACGTCAACATCGCCAGCCGCTGCGCCGGCTTCATCGCCAAAAAATTCGACGGCAAGCTGGCCGACGCGCTCTCGCCGAGCGCGCAGGACTGGATCCGCCGCGCCCTGACAGTGACCCACGACGGCGTCGTCAGCGAGCGCCAGGCCAGCATCGCCGCCCACTTCGAGGCGCGCGAATACGGCAAGGCCCTGCGCGAGATTATGGAAATCGCCGACATCACCAACCAGTACGTCGACGAGAACAAGCCGTGGATTCTGGCCAAGGACGAGGCCAAGACGGCCGAGCTG
>JACMLV010000514.1 GCA_014379395.1 Burkholderiaceae bacterium | reverse complement strand
TCGCCGGCCACGCTGAAGGCGCTGCCGAGGCAGCGTGCGCGCGCGCCGCGGCGCGCCATATAGATGCAGGGCGCCGGCCCGCTGCCGCGCATCAGCAGGCGCTCCTCGCTCCACTCGACCGTGCGCAGGCCGAAATCGGTCAGGAAGGCTTCGCAGGCGGCCAGGTCGGGCTTTTCGAACATCAGGAAGGCCAGCGACTGCGCCTTCACCAGCGGCGCCGGGCGGGCCAGCGGCAAGACGCCGGGCGGCAGCGCGTTTTCGGGGTAGGCGTGCGGCGCGTGCAGCACGCCCTTGGAAGGGTGTTTCATGAGAAGTCTCCGGTTTTTGGGCGTCCTTGGTGGGCGGCGCCTGTGTTTTATAGTGACGATACCGTCATAATGACTTGAGTGTCAATAACAATTTGCGTACAATGCGGGCAGAAAGCCAACCATGAATATTGAAGACACACCGAATCACCGCACCCGCGTGGCCGCGCGCCGGCGCGCCAGCACCCGCGCCCGGCTGCTCGAGAGCGCCTTGCTGGTGTTTGCCCGCAAGGGGGCGCACGCGGCCATCGACGACGTCATCGTCCAGGCCGGCATGGCGCGGGGAACGTTTTACAATTATTTCGGCACCAACGACGAGCTGCTGGGCGAGCTGGCCAGCGAAATCAACAACGAACTGCTGCGCGCCATCGACCCGGTGGTGCAGTGCAGCGGCGACCCGGCCGAGCGCATCGCCAGCGGCGCCCGGCTGCTGCTGCACACCGTGATGCGCTTCCCCCTGTTGGGCGCCTTCATGGCGCGCCTGCCGTTCCCGACCGCCAACAGCAGCCTGCTCGGCCTGCGCTTCATGGCGCGCGACGTGGCGCTCGGCATCGCCGCCAAGCGCTTCCACGACATCAACCAGCGCGTCGCGGCCGACCTGGTGATCGGGGTGGTGCTGAGCGCCGCCTATGCCGTGGCGCGCGAGCCGCTCGACGCCGGCTATCCGGACGCCAGCGTGCGCGCCCTGTTGCGCGCGCTCGGCCTGGCGCGGCGCGAGGCGGCCCGGCTGGTGGCGCTGCCGCTGCCGGCCTTCGAGCTGCCGCTCGACTCGATCCTGCGCCGCACCCAGGTTTTCCCCGGGCGGGGCGGGGTGGATCTGCTATGATCGCCCGGTTTCAATTCACCCCGACCCAGCTGACCGAACATGCCCGCCGCCGCCAAGTCCCCCGACCACCGTCCCCGCGTCGCCGCCGAACGGCGCGAACGCATGCGCAAACGCTTGATCGAAAGCGCGATGATCGTGTTCGCCGAGAAGGGCGTCGGCGCCAGCGTCATCCCCGAGGTGGTGGCGGCGGCCGAGGTGTCGCAGGGCTCGTTCTACAATTATTTCCGCACCAATGAGGATTTGCTCGCCGCCGTCAGCGCTGAACTGAGCGCCGAGATGATCCAGCTGATCGAGCCGGCCGTGGGCGGCATCGCCGACCCGGCCTTGCGGGTCGCGACCGGCATGCGCTGCTACCTGGACCTGGCCCGCTCGCACCGCCTGCTGGCGCGCTTCCTGGCCGCCGCCGGACTGCGCCTGTTGAGTCATCAGAGCGCCGTGTTCCGCTATCTGCCGGCCGACCTGGAGGAGGGGCAGAAGCAAGGCTGCTTCGCCCCGGTGCCGCTCGACGCCGTGCTCGACGTCGCGGCCGGCGCCACGCTGGTGGCCGTCGAGTTTCCGCGGAAGATCGTCACACCGGAAGAAGTGGCCCGCATCGAGCGCGACGTCGAGCAGATCCGCGCGGAGATCGCCACCATCGATGGCCGGCTCGGAAATGAGGGGTTCCTTCGCAAGGCGCCGCCTCAGGTGGTGGAGAAGGATCGCGCGCGCAAGGACGAACTCTCCGCGAAGCTCGACAAGCTGACCCAGAACCTCACCGCTGAGACTTTATGAGCATT
>JACMLV010000513.1 GCA_014379395.1 Burkholderiaceae bacterium | reverse complement strand
GTCGAGCAAGGCGGCGCCGGCCACCAGATTGGCGGCGACGCTGACGTCGAACACGGCGCCCTGGCCGAGCGTGCTGCGCGCGCTGACGGCGCCGCCCATCTTCTCGGCCAGTTGCTGCACCAGGTGCAGGCCGAGGCCGGTGCCGCCGTATTTGCGCGCGATGGCGCGGTCGGCCTGGGCGAACGGCTGGAACAGCACCGCCATCTGCTGCTCGGAGATGCCGATGCCGGTGTCGCTGACGCGGCAGCACAGCAGCGCGCGCGGCGCGTCGTAGGACAGTTGCAGGCGCACTTCGCCCAGTTCGGTGAACTTGATCGCGTTGCCGCACAGGTTGAACAGGATCTGCTTCCAGCGGGTCGGATCGGCCAGTACCAGCGCCGGCATCGGGTAGACGATCTCGATGTGGAAGGCGATGCCCTTGCTGTGCGCCTGGGCGCTCATCATGGCGCCGATGGCGCGCGCCGTCTCGAGCGGCGAGAAGGCGACTTGTTCGAGCTGCAGGCGCCCGGCCTCGACTTTTGAGATGTCGAGGATGTCGTTGATGATGTTGAGCAGGTACTGGCCGTTGCGCAGGATGATCTGGCCGGCGTCGGCGCGCACGCCCTCCTCGGCCGCGTCGAGCAGCTGGGCAAAGCCCATGATGGAGGTCAGCGGGGTGCGGATTTCGTGGCTCATCATGGCCAGAAATTCCGATTTCGACTGGTTGGCCGCGTCGGCGCGCTCCTTCTCGCTTTCGAGCTGGCAGCGCACCTTGTCGAGCGCGGAGAGCGAACCGAACAGCATCAGGTAGAGCAGCAGCACGAACAGGCTGACGCCGCCGGCCAGCTTGGCGACGGTGAGCCGGTGCGCCGCCTGCGGCGCCAGGATGTCGGCGATGGCTTCGCCGACGATGAACACCAGGCCGTATTCGGGCAGTTTGTGATAGCCGTAGATGCGCTCGGCGCCGTCGACCCGGGCGACATAGCGGTAGTTGCCCGACACCCGGGCGTCGGGCCGGCTGAACGGCGAACTGGTCAACCGCATGCCGTAACTCGATTCGACGGCCGGATGGCGCGCCATGATTTCTCCGCTCTCGCGCGTGACGACGATGGCGCTGGCCTTGGCGATGCGCAGTTTCTCGGCGAAGCCGCCGAACAGCTCCGGGCTGACCGACACCACCAGCACGCCGTCGAACCGGCCGTCCTTGAGGATCGGGCGGGTGAACTGGAGCGACCATTTGCCCGACACCTTGCCCTTGACCGGCCGGCTGATGAACAGCTGGTCGGCGCGCGCGCCGCCCTGGCGGTGCACCTGGAAATGCTCGCGCCCGCTCAGGTCGGCCCGCTCGCCCGCCTTGGCCAGGCTGGAAAAGGCCAGCATGCCGTCGCGGTCGAGCACCGAGACCTGGAAGGCGATGTCGCCGATCGATTCCTGGCGCCGCGCGATCAGTTCGCCGAACGCGCGCCAGTCGCCCTGCCACTGGGTGCGGGTGTCGAGGATCAGCTCGTTGATCCGCTTGACCGTCGAGCGCGAATATTCGGCGAACACGTGGGCCTGGACGGCGGTGCGCACCTCGGCCTCGCGCAGCTCGCTTTGCTCGCTGCGGCCGCGCTCGTAAAACGCGGCGGCCCAGACCAGGCCCAGCGCGACCAGCACGATCAGCGCGATCTGGATCCGCAGCAGCGAACTGAAGCCCCGGTTCAGCCGCACCAGATGGCCAAGGGCGCTCGCGACGGGTTTCATCGGGCCGGGCCGCCGCGGCGAACGGCGGCTTGGACGGGCATAACGACGGGGCGGGTGGCGGAAGGGAGCACGCGTTCCTCGAACAAATAATTATTGCTCAGTATAAACGGCGCGGCGCGGCAGCGGCGGCCGGCGATCGTTTCCGCCGCG
>JACMLV010000512.1 GCA_014379395.1 Burkholderiaceae bacterium | reverse complement strand
TCGGCTGCAAAAATACCTGGGCGGTCCATATTTCGCCGTTTTCTCGGCCAATAGCTCGCTATTGGCACTGCGAAACCGTCAAAATCTGGCCTCGCCCAGCTATTTTTTCGCTTCGACTCCCTAAGTCCGACAGCCTCCTAGCCGAACAATTCCTCGCGCGTGACGGTCGCCGTGCCCAGCTTGCCGACCACGATGCCGCCGGCGCGGTTGGCGGTCTGCACCGCCTGGCCCAGGCTCATGCCCGCGCCCAGCATCGCCGCCATCGTCGCGATCACCGTGTCGCCCGCGCCCGAGACGTCGAACACTTCGCGCGCGTCGGCCGCCATGTGCAGCGCCTCGCCGTCGGTGTAGAGCGTCATGCCCTCCTCCGAACGGGTCAGCAGCAAGGCGTCGAGCCCGAGCTCGGCGCGCATCTGCTGCGCGCGCGCGGTCAACTGCTCCTCGCTGCTCCAGCTGCCGACGATGCGCCGCAGTTCGGATTTGTTCGGCGTCAGCACCGAGGCCCCGGCGTAGCGGCTGAAATCGTCGCCCTTCGGATCGACCATCACGATCTTGCCGGCCGCGCGCGCGGCGCGGATCATCTCGGCCACGTTGACCAGGCTGCCCTTCGCGTAGTCCGACAGGATGATCACGTCGTAATCGGGCAACAAGGCGTTAAACTGAATCAGCTTGTCGCGCAGCACCGTGTCGCTCGGCGCGTCCTCGAAGTCGATGCGCAGCATCTGTTGCTGGCGCCCGATCACGCGCAGCTTGATGATGGTAGAGATCGCCTCGTCGCGCTTCAGATAGCTGTGGATGCCGCCGCCTTGCAGCAGCGCCTCGACCTGGTTGCCGGCCTCGTCGGCGCCGACCACGCCCAGCAGCCCGGCGTGCACGCCCAGCGCGGCCGCGTTGCGCGCCACGTTGGCGGCGCCGCCCAGGCGCTCCTCGCGCTTTTCGATGCGCACGATCGGCACCGGCGCCTCCGGCGAAATGCGGCTGACGTCGCCGAACCAGTAGCGGTCCAGCATCACGTCGCCCACCACCAGGATGCGCACCGCGCCCAGTTCCGGCGCGCGCGCCGGAACCGCGGCCGAGGTCACGCCGGTTGCCGCTACGGCGCCGCTCATGCGCGGGTCAGGATCGAGCGGCCGATCCCGTGGTATTCGATGCCCGCCTCGGCCATGTCGGCCGGCTCGAACAGGTTGCGGCCGTCGAAAATGACCGGCTGCTTCAGGGCCGCCCTGATCTGGTCGAAATCGGGGCTGCGGAAGGCTTTCCATTCGGTCACGATGGCCAGCGCGTCGGCGCCCGTCAGCGCGTCCATCGGGCAGCCGGCGAAGCGCACCTTGGCCAGTTGCTCCGGCGCCAGATCGAGCGCCAGCACGCGGCGCGCCTCGTCCATCGCGACCGGATCGTAGACCGCCAGCGTGGCGCCGCGCGCGAGCAGCTGCCCGACCAGCACGCGCGCCGACGCTTCGCGCATGTCGTCCGTGTTCGGCTTGAACGCCAGGCCCCAGATGGCGAAATGGCGGCCGGCGAGGTCGGCGCCGAAACGGCTGGCGACCTTGTTGCCGAGCACCAGCTTCTGCTTGTCGTTGACCGCCTCGACGGCCCGCAGGATCAGCAACTCCTGGTCGTGGCCGCGCGCGGTGCGCTCGAGCGCCTGCACGTCCTTCGGGAAGCACGAGCCGCCGTAGCCGCAGCCGGCGTACAGGAAGCTGTGGCCGATGCGCGGATCGGAGCCGATGCCGTGGCGCACCGCCTCAATGTCGACGCCGACCTTGTCGGCCAGGTTGGCCAGTTCGTTCATGAACGAGATGCGCGTGGCGAGCATCGCGTTGGCCGCGTATTTGGTGAATTCGGCCGAGCGCACGTCCATCCAGAAGGTGCGCTCGTAATTGCGGTTGAACGGCGTGTAGAGCTCTTTCATCAGGCCGCGGGCGCGCGTCCCGGCGTCGCTTTCGTCGCAGCCGATGACGATCCGATCGGGACGCATGAAGTCGTCGAGCGCGGCGCCTTCCTTCAGAAATTCCGGGTTCGACACGACTGAAAATTCGGCCTGGTTGGCGCGCGCGTCCAGTTCGGCCTGCACCGCCTGTTTCACGCGATCGGCGGTGCCGACCGGCACCGTCGACTTGTCGATGATGACTTTGAAACTGCTCATGTGCTTGCCGATGTTGGCGGCGGCGGCCAGAACGTATTGCAGGTCCGCCGAGCCGTCCTCATCGGGCGGCGTGCCGACCGCGATGAATTGCAGGGCGCCGTGCGCCACGCTGGCGGCGATATCGGTCGAGAACGTCAGACGGCCGGCGGCACGGTTGCGCGCCACGATTTCGTCCAGGCCGGGCTCATGAATCGGGATTCCACCGTTATTGAGCAGATCGATTTTGCTGGAATCAAGGTCCAGGCAAAACACGTCGTTGCCGACTTCGGCCAGACATGCGCCAGTGACGAGGCCGACATAACCGGTGCCGATGATGGTGATTTTCATAGTTTCCTTTATGGCAAGTTGACGTTATCTTCGTTCACCGATGTTATGCGTTTTCCACAAAAAATACAAAAAGGCATTGTCCACTCGGCGTGCCCCACGGAAGGCACGGAAAGCACGGAAAACATCAGTTAATTCATTACGTT
>JACMLV010000511.1 GCA_014379395.1 Burkholderiaceae bacterium | reverse complement strand
GCGGCCGGCCGAGTCATCTGAGGAGGTGCGCCATGCGCGTGGACATTTATCGGCGGGCCGAAAACGACGGCATTTTTTCCTACCTCGCGGTCCCGGAGGGCAAATCGATCCCGCAGGAGGCGATCAGCACCGACTGGTTGCAGGAGACCGCCGCGCTTGAAGTGGACGAGGCCAGCAACGCCCTGCCCGCCTATCACATCGAACATCCGATTCAGCAGATCGCCGCCAAGGGCTACGCGATCACCAGCCTGAAGGACATGGAGAAGGTGACCGGCGCGAACATCTTGGTGGGGCGCCGAGCCGGGGGCCGCAGCTGAAAGCTTGATATTTTTCGATGTCGCCCATCAAGGATGGTTTTAGCTTTCCCCGACTTGCCATATACTATTGGGATATACATTCATCGGGAGGGCGACATGGCAATCAGTACCGTATTTACCAACAACCGCTCCCAAGCAGTCAGACTGCCAGCGGAGCTGCGCTTGCCGGATGGGGTTAAGAAAGTCGATGTTCGCGCCAAGGGCAATGAGCGCATCATCTCCCCCGCCGGCCAGAGTTGGGACAGTTTTTTCTTAAATGGCCCCAAGGTAACTGATGACTTTATGGAAAACCGCGCATCGCAACACCAAGCCGACCGCGAAGCGTTTTGATGCTGAAATATTTACTCGATACAAACATCGTCATCTATGTGATGAAGCGACGTCCGGCCGAGTTGTTGGACGTTTTCAATCAACATGCCAATCGCATGGCGATTTCAGCCATCACCCTATCCGAGCTGTTTCACGGCGCCGAAAAAAGCAGCAAGGTCAACGACAATCTTCTTGCAATCGAGGATTTTTGCAGTCGGCTCGCGGTTTTGCCTTATAGCGCCAAAGCTGCGCAGCACTATGGCGCCATCCGCAGTGCCCTTGAAAAAATCGGCCAGCCGATTGGCGTCAATGATTTCCATATCGCAGCTCACGCTCGCAGCGAGGGGCTGATCTTGGTAACAAACAACGTTGGTGAATTCGCGCGGGTGCCTGCCCTGCAACTAGAAAACTGGATCAATCCATCGGATGGCAATTAAAGTCACGGAGTCATGGCTTTCCACGAAGGACCTGCTGGCACCTTGCGCAATCCATTGATTTGATTGTGTTTTTAAAACCCCGGCGATTCCGCCTGCGCGCCGGCGTTTTTCCAGCGTGGGTGCGGCAACTAACAGACCGGCCCCGCCGGCGGCGCGAAGCTGGCGCTTTGTAAGCTGGCCGCGTGCGGCTGGCCGAGTCATCTGAGGAGGTGCGCCATGCGCGTGGATATTTATCGGCGGGCCGAACACGACGGCATTTTTTCCTACCTCGCGGTCCCGGAAGGCAAGCCGATCCCGCAGGAGGCGGTCAGCACCGACTGGTTGCAGGAGACCGCAGCGTTCGAGGTGGACGACGCCAGCAACGCCCTGCCCGACTATCACATCGAACATCCGCTGCAGCAGATCGCCGCCAAGGGCTACGCGATCACCAGCCTGAAGGACATGGAGAAGGTGACCGGCGCGAATATCTGACCGGCGCCTGCCAGCCCATCTTGGCGTCGAGCGCATTTTCGGAGATCGCCATGCGTAAGAGGATAACCATCACCCTTGATGGGGCGTTATATGAGGGCTTGCAGCGGACGGTAGGCAAACGAGGCGTGAGCCGCTTGATCGAGGACTTGCTAAGGCGGCGCCTCATCGATACCTCGCTCGACGAGGGCTACCGCTCCATGGCCGCCGACCAGCGCCGCGAGACCGAAGCGTTGGAATGGTGTAACGGGTTCGGCACGACTTGAATGCGCGCAAATGCGCGCGATCCCGGACGTGGGGTCAATACTCGACCTGCACCTCTTGCGCCCCGAGCTGCTGCTCCAGCGCCAGCTGCAATTCGTCGGACGGCGCCACGCGCCAGGCCGGGCCGAACTGCAGCGCGCACGGCACGCCCTGCGGCGTCATGCGCGCGGTGATCGGCAGGCCGGTGTCGACGCAGTGCGGCGCGAGCACGTCGCGCACCCGCTTCGGGTCGAGCCCGGTCGGCAGCACCAGGCCGAGCTGGCGGCCGTACTGCAGGCGCGCGGCGACGATGTCGAAGGCCTTCTCGGCCGTGATGCGCAGCCCGCCCGAGAAGCGGTCCTCCGACACCTTGCCGATCACGGCCAGGAACTCGTCCTCCTTGAATATCCGCTTGTTCGCCTCGAACAATTCTCCGTACACGGTCACCTCGACGATCGCGCTCTTGTCGTCGAGCGAGACGATGATGATCTTGCCGCGCTGCGTCATCTGGGTGCGGATGCCGCTGATCACGCCGGCCATCATGCGCGGCTCGCGCGACGGGTCGAGGTCGGACAATTTGGTGCGCGCGAAGCGGCGCGCCTCCGGCGCGTAGGAGTCGAACAGGTGGCCCGACAAATAAAAGCCGAGCGCGATTTTTTCCTCGCTCAGGCGCTGCTTGTCGCTCCACGGCGCCGTCTTCACGTACTCGGGCGGCGCCACCATGTCGCTGTCGTCGCCGCCGAACAGGCTGACCTGGTTCACCGCGCGCGCGTGCTGGTCGGCGCACTCCATCGCGAAGCCGACCGAGGCCAGCAGGATGGCGCGGTCGACCCCGAAGCAGTCGAAGGCGCCGCTGCGGATCAGGGAGTCGATGGTGCGCCGGTTCATCTGGCGCTTGTCGACCCGCTTGCAGAAATCGAACAGGTCGACGAACGGGCCGCCGCTCTCGCGCGCGGCGACGATGGCCTCGATGGCGCCCTGGCCGGAGCCCTTGACCGCGCCCAGGCCGTAGCGGATCTTGCTCACGCGCTGGCCCGACACGGACGGCGGCGGGCCGTCCGGCGTGAAGCGGTAGTCGGACAGGTTGATGTCGGGCGGCAGCAAGGTCAGGCCGCACACGTCGATCGCGTCCTCGACCAGGATCTTGATCTTGTCGGTGTCGT
>JACMLV010000510.1 GCA_014379395.1 Burkholderiaceae bacterium | reverse complement strand
TAGGCTCGTCGGCTGCAAAAATACCTGGACGGTCCATATTTCGCCGTTTTCTCGGCCAATAGCTCGCTATTGGCACTGCGAAACCGTCAAAATCTGGCCTCGCCCAGCTATTTTTTCGCTTCGACTCCCTCAGTCCGACAGGCTGCTAGCCTGAATTTTGCATAAAAAAGGGCAAGAATGTCGTAAGTGATTGATAAAATGTGAGTTATCCCTAAAACACAGTTATCAGCACAAACACATCTTGCCCGGCATGAATTCTACCCCAGAGCAGCTTCGTTTCGCATCCATTCCCGCTCACAGCGTACGCGCAGATTTCGCCGGCGGTGGCTTGTCGTCCGATCTTGGTCCGGTTCTGTTGCGTGGCGTCGACCTCCAGATTGGCCTGACCAGGCGCATCGCCGCAGCCTTGCCTGATCGCCGCCATGCCAGCTACATCAGCCATACTTATCACGATCTGCTGACGCAACGGATCTACCAGATCGGCTGCGGCTATGAGGATGGCAACGACTCGAACAGCCTGCGTCACGACCCGATGTTCAAACTCGGCGCGGCCCGCCCGCCGTTCGACGACGCCTCCGCGCTGGCATCGGGCGCGACGATCTCGCGCTTCGAGCACGCGGCAAGCCGCCAGGACATCTACCGTGTCAGCGCAGCCCTCGTCGAGCAGTTCATCGCCGGCTTCGCCCATCCACCAAAGAGCCTGATCCTCGACCTGGATCACTCCGAGGATGCGTGCTACGGGCAGCAACCACTGGCGTTCTACAACCACCACTATGGTTCAACCTGCTACTTGCCGCTGATGATCTTCGATGGCCAGTCCGGCGCCTTGGTCGCGGCCGTGCTGCGGCCCGGCAAGCGTCCGTTTGGCGACGAGAACGCCATGATCATGCGGCGCGTTCTGACATTGATACGGCGCCATTTCCCCGACACCCACATCCTCGTCCGCGGCGACGGCCACTTCAGCGGACCTGAATTGATGGGGCTGATTGAGGGCATGCCGAACATCGATTTCATCTTCGGCTTCTCCTGCAACGTCAAGCTGCTCGCGATGGCCGAGCCAACCAGACTTCGTGCCGTCGACCTGTGGGTGGCGGCGCAAACGCGGGATGTGGTGCCGAACGCGGTGCGCCTGTTCGACGAGTTCACGTACCAGGCGCGCTCATGGCCGAGGGCTTGGCGCGTACTGTTGAAGGCCGAGGTCATGGCGATCGGCGAAAACACGCGTTTCATCGTGACATCGCTCCCCGGACTCGACGCCGGCACGCTCTACGAAGACGTGTATTGCGCCCGCGGCCAAGCCGAAAACTATATCAAGCATCTCAAGGGCGATCTGGCGGCCGACCGCACTTCCTGCACAAGCTTTCTGGCCAACTGCCTGCGGCTGTTGCTGCATGCGGCCGCCTACGTGCTGCACCAGCAACTGCGCACGCAGGCGTTGCAACACACCGCGCTGTCGCAGGCGCAACCAAAGACAGTCATCGCCAAGTTGTTCAAGATCGCCGTTCGAGTCAGGCAGTCCAAAAACAAAATCGTTCTGAACCTGCCCAGTGCCTGCCCGGTCAAGCATCTGCTGCAAACCTTGACCGAGCGGCTGTACCTGCCGACCCCGGCAAGGATCATCAACTCGTCCTGACTCGGGTCACGTCCGGTCTGCCGAGAATTGACCACACAACCGAACTTCAACCATCAACCCGCTTCACTCAGTCCCCATTCGATTGGGTAGGGTAAATTTCGCCCTTCGGCTGCCAGATTGATGTTGAATCCATGCGGGCGCGAACACGCAGCAGTTGGGAGCAGGTTTATGAAAGATTCAGGCTAGTGGCGGGTGGCGCGGCGATTGCGGCTTATTCGTGCGCGGCGGCCCAGTTGAGCAGCAGGCTGTAGAGCACGGCCAGCAGGGTCGGCCCGATGAAGATGCCGACGAAGCCGAACGCCAGCACGCCGCCCAGCACGCCCAGCAACACCAGCAGGAACGGCAGGTTGCTGCCGCGGCTGATCAGCAGCGGCTTGACCACGTTGTCGACCCCGCTGATCAAGAGCAGGCCCCAGAGCAGCATGAAGATGCCCCAGCCGGTGCGGCCCTGGTCGAACAGCCAGAACGCCGCGCCGCCCCAGATGAGGGGCGGGCCGACCGGCACCATCGATGCGATGAAGGTGCCGATGCCCAGCAGCGGCACGGCCGGCACGCCGGCGATCAGAAAGCCGAGCACCGCCACCAGCGCCTGCGCCAGCGCCGTGCCGAGCAGGCCGTACATCACGCCGCGCACGGTGTGGCTGACCGTTTGCGCGACCGCCGGCGCTTTGGGGCCGATGATGCGGTTCATGCCGGCGGCCAGCATGCGCAGCAGCGCCTGGCCGTCGCGGTACAGGAAGAAGCTGACGAACACGGCCAGGCTGGTCTGCGCCACGCCGCTGCCGAGCAACATGCCGCCGCCGAGCAGCAAGTGGCGCGCCGGCTCGAGCATGCTCTTGGCCAGATCCAGCAATTCCTCGCGGCTGCCGCCCAGGCGGCGCAGGTAGCCGTCGAGCGCCTCGCCCACCAGCGGCAGGCCCTTCAGCCAGTCCGGCGGCGCCAGCGAGCCGCCATCGATGCGGGTCCGGATCTGCTCGTAGATCCGGGTCACGTCGTCGGCCAGGTTGTAGGTCACCAGCGCCAGCGGCACGACGATGATCAGCACCAGCGACAAGGTCATGATGCTCGCCGCGAGGACGCGCCGGCCCTTCACGCGCGCCAACAGCAGCAGGTACAGCGGCCAGCTGGAAATGGTGACGCAGGCGGCGAACAGGATCGCCGCCAGAAACGGCCGCAACACGTAGAAGCAGCCGATCAGCAGCAGTACGACGGCGGCCAGGCGGGCGTAGGACTCGAAGCGTTTTTCCATCCGCGGCGATCGGGGCGCGCGGCTCAGGCCGACAGCAACAGTTTCACGTCATGCACGATGGGCGCCGGGCCGTGGCCGTGGCGCACGAACAGGCGCAGCTTGCCGCTGCGGTCGAACACATAGCTGCCGGCCGTGTGGTCGACCGTGTAGCTGCCCGGCGTGCGCCCCTCGACCTTGGCGGCGAACACCTTGAAATCCTTGGCCACCCTGGCGGTCGCCGCGGCGTCGCCGTACAGGCCGAGGAAGCGCGGATCGAAACCCGGCACGTATTGCGCCAGCAGCGCCTGGGTGTCGCGCTCCGGGTCGACGGTGACGAACAACACCTGCACCTGGTCGGCCTGCGGCCCGAGTTCCTTGAGCACCGTGCTCATCTCGGCCATGGTGGTCGGGCACACGTCGGGGCACTGGGTATAGCCGAAGAACATCAGCACCACCTTGCCCTTGAAGTCGGCCAGCGTGCGCGCCTTGCCGTTGTGGTCGGTCAGCGCGAAGTCGCGCGCGCCGTCGAGGCCGCTCAGGTCGGTGTTCTGGAAGGCGACCTTGGGCGACATCGGCTTGTCGCAGGCGACCAGCACGAGGCTCAGGGCCAGCAGGGAGAGAATCTTTTTCATGGTCAGAATTTCAGGTAGTGGTCGACCAGCAGGGCCGCGAACAGCAGCCCCAGATAGACGATCGAGTAGGTGAACGCCTTGCGCGCGACCAGGTCGCTGTAATGGCGGTAGACGCGCCACGCGTGGCGCAGGAAAACGAGATCGAGCAGCACCGCCGCGGCCAGATAGATCGGACCGCTCATGTGCACCGCGAACGGCATCAGCGTCACCGCAGCCAGCACGATCGAGTACAGCCAGACCTGGTATTGGGTGTACGCCATGCCGTGCGTGACGGGCAGCATCGGCAGGCCGGACTTGGCGTAGTCATCGCGCCGGTACAGGGCCAGCGACCAGAAGTGCGGCGGGGTCCAGACGAAGATGATCAAGACCAGCAGCCAGGCCTGCATCGGCACGTCGTTGGCCACCGCGGCCCAGCCCAGCGCCGGCGGCATCGCGCCCGACAGGCCGCCGATGACGATGTTTTGCGGCGTCGCCGGCTTCAGGATCAGCGTGTAGATCACGGCGTAGCCGAGGAAGGTGGCGAGGGTCAGCCACATCGTCAGCGGGTTGACCTGCGTGTACAGGAGCGCCATGCCGGCGCCGCCGATCAGGCCGGCGAACAGCAGCGTGCGCGGCGCCGTGATCGCGCCGGTCGCAATCGCCTCGACGGAGGGCGCTGGGTGCGTGCGCTGGGTTCGGGCGATGCGGCGTC
>JACMLV010000509.1 GCA_014379395.1 Burkholderiaceae bacterium | reverse complement strand
ACGATGTTCTTCTCCTGGGTCTGGTGCGTCAGGATGATGACGTCGGCGCGGGTCTCGCCCTCGGCCGGCTCTTTTTGCAGCATGGCGTCGATCGAGATGGTGCCGTCGGCCAGGATGCGGGTCAGGTCGGCCAGCACGCCCGGTTGGTCGGCCACGCGCACGCGCAGGTAGTAGCTGGTGGTGATCTCGGACATCGGCAGGATCGCGATGTCGGTCATCGCGTTCGGCTGGAACGCCAGGTGCGGCACGCGGTGCTCCGGATCGGCCGTGGCCAGGCGGGTGATGTCGACCAGGTCGGCGATCACGGCCGAGGCGGTCGGCTCGGCGCCGGCGCCCTTGCCGTAGTACAGGGTGGCGCCGATGGCGTCGCCCTGCACCAGCACGGCGTTCATCGCGCCTTCGACGTTGGCGATCAGGCGCTTGCTTGGGATCAGGGTCGGGTGCACGCGCAGTTCGATGCCCTCGACGCCGTTGACCGTGGCGCGCTTGGTGATGCCGAGCAACTTGATGCGGTAGCCGAGTTGTTCGGCGTAGCGGATGTCGACCGCGTCGAGCTTGCTGATCCCTTCGACGTAGGCCTTGTCGAACTGCACCGGGATGCCGAACGCGATGGCCGACATGATGGTCGCCTTGTGCGCGGCGTCGACGCCTTCGATGTCGAAGGTCGGGTCGGCTTCGGCGTAGCCCAGTTCCTGCGCCTGCTTCAAGACGGTGTCGAAGTCGAGGCCCTTGTCGCGCATTTCCGACAGGATGAAGTTGGTGGTGCCGTTGATGATGCCGGCCACCCATTCGATGCGGTTGGCGGTCAGGCCTTCGCGCAGCGCCTTGATGATCGGGATGCCGCCGGCCACCGCCGCTTCGAAGGCGACGATGACGCCCTTGGCCTGGGCCGCGGCGAAGATCTCGTTGCCGTGCGTGGCCAAGAGCGCCTTGTTGGCGGTGACGACGTGCTTGCCGTTGGCGATGGCCTGCATGACCAGTTCCTTGGCGATGCCGTAGCCGCCGATCAGCTCGATGACGATGTCGATTTCCGGATCGTTGACGATCTGGCGCGCGTCCGACAGCACCTGGCAGGCGCCGCCGGTCACTTCCTGGGCGCGCGCGGTGTTGAGGTCGGCCACCGCGACGATTTCGATGCCGCGCCCGGCGCGCCGGGTGATTTCTTGCTGGTTGCGCTTCAAGACGTTGAACGTGCCGGCGCCTACGGTGCCGATGCCTAACAGGCCTACTTTGATGGGTTTCATAAATCTCGTTTCTGTGCGGCGCGGCGCGGGTTGCGCGCAGCGCCTGGTTGCGGGTGAAGGTTCGGGTTCAGATTCTGGTTCAGGTGCCGTGGCGGCGGCGGTAGCCGTCGAGGAAGCGGGCGATGCGGCCAAAAGCGAGCGTCAGGTCGTCCGAGTTGGGCAGGAACACGACGCGGAAGTGGTCCGGCGCGATCCAGTTGAAGCCGGTGCCCTGGACGATCAGCACTTTTTCCTCGGCCAGCAGCTCGTAGGCGAATTGCTGGTCGTCGCTGATCGGGTACATCTTCGGGTCCAGGCGCGGGAACATGTACAGCGCCGCCTTCGGCTTGACGCAGGTGACGCCGGGAATCTCGGTGAGCAGCTTGTGCGCCAGGTCGCGCTGCTTGAGCAGGCGCCCGCCGGGGCCGACCAGGTCGTCGATGCTCTGGTAGCCGCCGAGCGCGGTCTGGATCGCGTGCTGGCCCGGCACGTTGGCGCACAGGCGCATCGAGGCCAGCATGTTCAAGCCCTCGATGTAGTCCTTGGCGTGGCGCTTCTCGCCCGACACCACCATCCAGCCGGAGCGGAAGCCGCACGAGCGGTAGTTCTTCGACAGGCCGTTCATGGTGATGAACAGCACGTCGTCGGCCAGCGAGGCCATCGAGGTGTGCTTGGCGTCGTCGTACAGCACCTTGTCGTAGATCTCGTCGGCGAACACGATCAGCTGGTGCTGGCGCGCCAGTTCGATGATCTGTTCGAGCACCTCGGTCGGATACAGCGCGCCGGTCGGGTTGTTCGGGTTGATGACGACGATGGCGCGCGTGTTCGAGTTGATCTTGCGGCGCATGTCGTCGAGGTCCGGATACCAGTCGGCCTGCTCGTCGCACACGTAATGCACCGGGTTGCCGCCCGACAGGCTGACGGCGGCGGTCCACAGCGGATAGTCCGGCGCCGGCACCAGCACCTCGTCGCCGTCGTTGAGCAGGGCCTGCATGGCCATCACGATCAGCTCGGAGGCGCCGTTGCCGAGGTAGACGTCGTCGATCGTCACGCCGGCGATGCCCTTGCTCTGGGTGTAGTGCACCACCGCCTTGCGCGGCGCGAACATGCCCTTCGAGTCGGTGTAGCCGCCCGAATCGGGCATCTTCAGGATCATGTCCTGGACGATCTCCTCGGGCGGATCGAAGCCGAACACGGCCAGATTGCCGATGTTGAGCTTGATGATCTTCTGGCCTTCGTCTTCCATCTGCTTGGATTTCTCCAAGACCGGGCCGCGGATGTCGTAGCAGACGTCGGCCAACTTGTTCGATTTCTGGATCGGTCGCAAAATAAATTCCTGTGTGATGTTGCCTGGCCCGGCCAGGAGGCGGTCGGACTTGGGGAGTCCCGAGTCCGACAGACTCCTTGTGCAGTGCGAAAAGAACCATTCTGCCGAAACCGCCTTATTTAATCAACCTTCTTAGCGCCCGAGGAGTCTGTCGGACTTAGGATCGTCGGCTGCAAAAATACCTGGACGGTCCATATTTCGCCGTTTTCTCGGCCAATAGCGAGCTATTGGCACTGCGAAACCGTCAAAATCTGGCCTCGCCCAGCTATTTTTTCGCTTCGACTCCCTAAGTCCGACAGACTCCTAGGCAAAAACGCGGCCGCGGCGCCCGCGCGAACGGGCTGCCCGAAGTTGCCAGAAATTCGCGCTTTTTGCTCATTTATGGCATCCTTACGCCCTTCGGCGCCGCAGGCGACCAGTGCGCCGACCGATCCATCGCCGCACAGAACGCATTGACCATTCCGATGAAGCTCCATCACAGCATCAATAAGCAATTCCAGACCGTCACCGGCTACGGCGACGACGGCAGCGTCGAGATCAACGCGCGGTCCTTCGGCCACAGCCTGATCGTGCTGCCCGAGAGCGCGCCGCGGCCGTGGCCGGTGGCCTCCTTCGAGGAGTTGACCGAGGCCCATTTCGAGCAGATCCTGGCCGACGCGCCCGACGTCGTCATCGTCGGCACCGGCGCGCGCCAGCGCTTCGTCCATCCGCGCCTGTCGGCCTGCCTGACCACGCGCCGCGTCGGCGTCGAGTGCATGGACACCTTCGCCGCCTGCCGCACCTACAACATCCTGATGGGCGAGGGGCGCAAGGTCGCGCTGGCGCTGATCGTCGAGGCGACGCCGGCCTGATGGACGATCTGCTCAAGTCGAAAAAGCTGCTCTGGTCGCTGTTCATCGCCTTCGCGCTGGTCTCGCTGTACGCGCTCGGCGTGCGCACCCTGGTGCCGCCCGACGAGGGCCGCTACGCCGAGATGGCGCGCGAGATGCTGGTCTCGGGCGACTGGATCACGACGCGCCTGAACGGCATCAAATATTTCGAGAAGCCGCCGCTGCAAACCTGGATGAACGCGCTGTCGTTCGCCGCCTTCGGGCTGGGCGAGTGGCAGGCGCGCCTGTGGACCGGGCTGTGCGGCCTGCTCGGCGTGGCCCTGACCGGCTACGCCGGCTGGCGCGTGTTCGGCGCGCGCGCCGGCCTGTACGCCGCGCTGGTGCTCGGCTCGAGCCTGTTCTGGGTCGCCTCCGGCCAGATCGACTCGCTCGACATGAGCCTGTCGGCCATGATGGCGATCGGCCTGTGCGCGCTCTTGATCGCCCAGCGCGACGACGCCACGCCCAACGAGCGGCGCAACTGGATGCTGGCGTGCTGGGCCGGCATGGCGCTGGCGGTGCTGGCCAAGGGCCTGATCGGCCTGGTGCTGCCGGGCGCCGTGCTGGTGCTCTACACCGTCGTCGCGCGCGACTGGGCGATCTGGCGCCGCCTGCATCCGGGCAAGGGCCTGCTGCTGTTTTTCGCCATCGCCGCGCCGTGGTTCGTGCTGGTGGCGCTGAAAAACCCGGAGCAGCCGCGCTTTTTCTTCATCCACGAACACTTCGAGCGCTTCCTGCTCAAGACCCATCATCGCGAGGGCGCCTGGTATTACTTCTTCGTGATGCTGATTCCCGGCATGATGCCGTGGCTGGGCCTGCTGCCGCAAAGCCTGGCGGCGGCGCTGCGCCGCCGGCCGGGCGCCTTCCAACCGCGCACGCTGCTCTTGGTGTGGAGCGTCTTCATCTTTTTCTTCTTCAGCTATTCGAGCTCCAAGCTGCCCGGCTACATCCTGCCGATCTTCCCGGCGCTGGCGCTGCTGGTGGCGCTGTTCCTGGAAACGGCCCCGCTGCGCAGCCGCATGATCGCGGCCGGCCTGGTCGCGCTGGTCGGCCTGGGCGGCATGATCGCGGTGCCGCAGGTGCTCAAGGTGTCGACCCGCCATCCGTCCGAGCTGGCGTTGTTGCAAGCCTACCAGCCGTGGGTGTTGGGCGCGGCGCTGCTGCTGCTGGCCGGCGGCGCGCTGGCGCTGGCGCAGACGCGCCGGCTGCGCCGCGACGCGGCCGTGCTGGCCCTGGCCGTGGCCGGCTTCGGGGCCACCCAGCTGATCCTGGCCGGCTTCGAATCCTACGGCCGCCACCGCGCCGGACTCGACCTGGTGCCGAAGATCGCCGCCGAACTTTCGCCCGAGACGAAAATCTATTCGGTCGGGATGTACGAACAATCGCTGACCTTTTATTTGCGCCGCACGGTGATCCTGGCCGAGTACCGCGACGAATTCTCCTTCGGCCTGGAGCAGCAGCCGGAACTGGCGCTGCCCGACGTCGACGCCTTCGTCGCGCAGTGGACGCGCGACCACCAGGCCGGCGTGCGCGACGTCGCCATCATGCGCGCCGACATCTACGCCACGCTGCGCCAACGCGGGGTGCCGATGCGCCTGGTCGGCCAAGACACGCGGCGCATCGTCGTCGCCAACCGCTAACCCGCCGTCCCCTTTCCATCTCCTATGAATATCGCAACCTTCGGCTTCATCTTCACCGGCATCTGCCTCAACGCCATCGCCCAGCTGCTGCTCAAGGCCGGCACCAACGCCGTCGGCGCGATCCACCTGACGATGGACAACTGGTTCGCCACCGGCATCAAGCTGGCCACCCAGCTGCCCATCATCGGCGGCCTGACCTGCTACGTGCTGTCGGTGGTGGTGTGGATCATCGGCCTGTCGCGGGTCGACGTCACGGTCGCCTATCCGATGCTCTCGCTGGGCTACATCCTGAACGCGCTGGGCGCCTGGTACTTCCTCGGCGAGGCGCTCTCGATGCAGCGCCTGCTGGCCATCGGCGTGATCCTGGTCGGCGTGGCGCTGATCGCGCGCACCTGACGGACCGGCGCCGACAACCGGCGGTTGGCGTTCGCCCGCATACTTCGGGTCATGCTGGCGAGAAAGATTTAAAATAATGGCCCTGCCGGCGCGGCTGCCCGCCGCGCCGGACATCCCAACACAAGTCGAGAACACTCCATGACCCCTGCCCTGTCCTTCCTGCCGTTTTCCAAGCCGTCGATCGACGAGGCGACCATCGCCGCCGTCGGCGACGTGCTGCGCTCGGGCTGGATCACCAGCGGCCCCAAGGTGCAAGCCTTCGAGGCGATGCTGTCCGAATACCTCGGCGGGCGCCTTGTCCGCACCTTCAATTCCGGCACCTGCACCATGGAGATCGCGCTGCGCATCGCCGGCGTAGGCCCCGGCGACGAAGTCATCACCACCCCGATCTCCTGGGTCGCCACCGCCAACGTGATCTTGGAGGTGGGCGCCACGCCGGTGTTCGCCGACATCGACCCGGTCACCCGCAACATCGATCTCGACAAGCTGGAGGCGGCCATCACGCCGAAGACCCGCGCCATCATCCCGGTCCACCTGTCCGGCCTGCCGGTCAACATGGACCGCCTGTACGCCATCGCCGCCAAGCACAAGCTGCGCGTGGTCGAGGACGCGGCGCAGGCGCTCGGCTCGTCCTGGAAGGGCAAGCGCATCGGTTCGTTCGGCGACCTGGTCTCGTTCAGCTTCCAGGCCAACAAGAACATCACCACCGGCGAGGGCGGCTGCCTGGTCTTGAACAACCTCGACGAGGCCAGGCTGGCCGAGAAATACCGCCTGCAGGGCGTCTCGCGCAGCGGCCTGGACGGCATCGACGTCGACCTGCTGGGCGGCAAATACAACATGACCGACATGATGGCGGCCATCGGCCTGGGCCAATTGCCCAAGGTCGACCAGATCAGCGCCCACCGGCGCGCGCTGGCGCGCCATTATTTTGAACAATTCGGCGCCGGCTTCGAGGCCGCCACCGGGGCCCAACTGCCGGTGGCCGACTTCGAGAACACCAACTGGCACCTGTTCCAGATCATCCTGCCCGACAACGGCCCGACCACCCGCGCCGACTTCATGGCCGCCATGGCCGAACTGAAGATCGGCACCGGCTTCCACTACGCGCCGATCCACCTGTTCTCCCTTTACCGCGCGCGCGGCTTCAAGGAGGGCATGTTCCCGGTCGCCGAAACGATCGGCCGCCTGACCGTGACGCTGCCGATGTTCTATTCCATGACCGGCGCCGACGTCGAGCGCGTCGTCAAAGCGGTTCAATCCCTACTCGCGAAATGAAGCCCATGCCGATGCCACCAGAAATCTCCGTCGTCATCCCGATCTACAACGAGCAGGACGGCCTGGCCGCGCTGTTCGCGCGCCTGTATCCGGCGCTCGACGCGCTGCGCGCCACCTATGAAATCGTGTTCGTCAACGACGGCAGCCGCGACAACTCGGTCGCCATCCTGGCCGAGCAGTTCCGCCTGCGCCCGGACGTCACGCGCGTGGTGCTGTTCAACGGCAACTACGGCCAGCACATGGCGATCCTGGCCGGCTTCGAGGCCGCGCGCGGCCAGATCATGGTCACGCTCGACGCCGACCTGCAAAACCCGCCCGAGGAGATCGGCAACCTGGTCGCCAAGATGCGCGAGGGCTACGACTACGTCGGCTCGATCCGCAGGAAGCGCCAGGACTCGGCCTGGCGCACCATCGCCTCGAAGATGATGAACCGCCTGCGCGAGAGAATCACCAACATCCAGATCACCGACCAGGGCAACATGCTGCGCGCCTACGGCCGCAACGTGATCGACCTGGTCAACCAGTGCGCCGAGGTGAACACCTTCGTGCCGGCGCTGGCCTACACCTTCGCGCGCAAGCCGACCGAGATCACGGTCGAGCACGAGGAGCGCACCGCCGGCGAATCGAAGTATTCGCTCTACAGCCTGATCCGCCTGAACTTCGACCTGGTGACCGGCTTCTCGCTGGTGCCGCTGCAGATGTTTTCGATGCTCGGCATGACGCTGTCGATCGGCTCGGGCCTGCTGGTGCTGCTGCTGTTGATCCGCCGCTTCCTGTTCGGCGCCGAGGCCGAGGGGCTGTTCACGCTGTTCGCCATCGCCTTCTTCCTGATGGGCGTGATCCTGTTCGGCATCGGCCTGTTGGGCGAATACGTCGGCCGCATCTTCCAGCAGGTGCGGGCGCGTCCGCGCTACGTGGTGCAAGCCATCCTCGAGCAGGTGCCGGACCAGCCGGCCGAGGTGTTCGACCATCTTGAAAAACGCGTGGTGAGCCGCTGATGGCCGCCTCCCAAGCCCGCGCGGTCGTCTTCGCCTACCACAACGTCGGCGTGCGCTGCCTGAAGGTGCTGTTGGCCGGCGGCGTCGACGTCGCGCTGGTGGTCACCCACGAAGACAATCCGGACGAGGCGATCTGGTTCGAATCGGTGGTGCGGCTGTGCCGCGCCGAAGGCATCCCCCACGTCACGCCGGCCGACGCCAAGTCGCCCGGGCTGCTGGCGCGGGTGCGGGCCGCCCGGCCCGACTTCCTGTTCAGCTTTTACTACCGCCACATGCTGCCGGCGGCGATTCTGGAGGTGGCGCCGGCCTTCAACATGCACGGCTCGCTGCTGCCGCAGTTCCGCGGCCGCGCGCCGGTCAACTGGGCGGTGCTGCACGGCGCCACCGAGACCGGCGCCACCTTGCACGAGATGACGGTCAAGCCGGACGCCGGCGCCATCGTGACGCAAAGCGCGGTGCCGATCCTGCCCGACGACACCGCCTTCGAGGTGTTCGGCAAGGTGACGGTGGCGGCCGAGCAGGCGCTGTGGACGGTGCTGCCGGCGCTGCTCGACGGTTCGGCGCCGCGCACGCACAACGACCTCGCCAAGGGAGGCTACTTCGGCGGCCGCAAGCCCGAGGACGGCCGCATCGACTGGAGGGAGCCGGCGCAGGCGGTCTACAATTTGCACCGCGCGGTGGCGCCGCCGTATCCGGGCGCCTTCACCGATTTGAACGGGGTGCGCTGCGTGATCGGGCGGGCCCGTTTGAGCAAGCTGGCCTTGCCAAGTTTGCCACCGGGCTTGGCGGTAGTGGATAATTGCGTGTTTGGCGTGTGCGGCGATGGCCGCGCGCTGGCCATTTCGGAATTGATCGCGGACGGCGAGCGCGTCGACGCCGGGCGGTTACAGCGCATGCTGGCGGCTGCCGGCGCGGATTGAATCGCATTGCACTGAATCGCATTGAATACCCCTCACTAGAGAATCTCATCATGAAAAAAGTCCTCATCCTCGGCGTCAACGGCTTCATCGGCCACCACCTGTCGAAGCGCATCCTGGAAACGACCGACTGGCACGTCTACGGCATGGACATGAACACGGACCGCATCACCGACCTGCTGGAGAACGACTCCTACAAGCCGCGCATGCACTTTTTCGAAGGCGACATCACGATCAACAAGGAATGGGTCGAGTACCACGTCAAGAAGTGCGACGTGATCCTGCCGCTGGTGGCGATCGCCACGCCGTCGACCTATGTGAAGGAGCCGCTGCGCGTGTTCGAACTGGACTTCGAGGCCAACCTGCCGATCGTGCGCTCGGCCGCCAAATACGGCAAGCACCTGGTGTTCCCGTCGACGTCCGAAGTGTATGGCATGTGCCACGACGACGAATTCGACCCGGAGAACTCGGAGCTGATCTGCGGCCCGATCAACAAGCCGCGCTGGATCTACTCGAACGCCAAGCAGTTGATGGACCGCGTGATCTGGGGCTACGGCATGGAAGGCCTGAACTTCACGCTGTTCCGTCCGTTCAACTGGATCGGCGCCGGCCTCGACTCGATCCACACGCCGAAGGAAGGCTCGTCGCGCGTGGTGACCCAGTTCTTCGGCCACATCGTGCGCGGCGAGAACATCTCGCTGGTCGACGGCGGCGCGCAAAAACGCGCCTTCACCTACATCGCCGACGGCATCGACGCGCTCATGAAGATCATCGCCAACGAGGGCGGCGCCGCCAGCGGCAAGATCTACAACATCGGCAACCCGGTCAACAACTACTCGATCCGCGAACTGGCCGGCATGATGCTGGAGCTGGCGGCCGAATATCCCGAGTACGCCGACGGCGCCAAGCAGGTCAAGATCGTCGAGACCACCTCGGGCGCGTACTACGGCGCCGGCTACCAGGACGTGCAAAACCGCGTGCCGAAGATCACCAACACCTGCGAGGAGCTGGGCTGGGCGCCGACCACCACCATGGCCGACTCGCTGCGCAACATCTTCGACGCCTACCGCGGCCAGGTGGCCGAAGCGCGCGCCCTGATGGATTGATGTTGACCGCCCACACAGCCAACACGGGTCGGCCGGGGCCGGGGCCGGGGCCGCTGCTCGCGCTCAAGATCGACGTCGACACCTATCGCGGCACGCGCGAGGGCACCGGCAATCTGGTGCGGCTGCTGGGCGCCTACAACGCCCAGGCCACCTTCCTGTTCTCGCTCGGGAAGGACCACACCGGCTGGGCGCTGCGGCGGGCGTTGAAACCGGGCTTTTTCAAGAAAGTCTCGCGCACCTCCGTCATCGAGCATTACGGCCTCAAAACGCTGATGTACGGCACCCTGCTGCCCGGCCCGGACATCGGCCGGCGCTGCATAAATGAGATGCGCGAGGCGCGCGACGCCGGCTTCGAGTGCGGCATCCACACCTGGGACCATGTGCTGTGGCAGGACAACGTCGCCACCCGCGACGCCGACTGGACGGTGGGCATGATGCGCCAGGCGGCGCGGCGCTTCGAGCAGGTGTTCGGCCACGCGCCGCGCACCCACGGCGCGGCCGGCTGGCAGATGAACCCCGCCGCCTTCGCCGAGCACGAGGCGGCCGGCTACCGCTACGCCTCGGACGGGCGCGCCATGCTGCTCGATAACGGCAAGCTGGCCGATCCCGAGAGCGGCCCGCACCGCCTGATCGACGGCGAACGCGGCCTGTCCTGCATCCAGCTGCCGACCACCCTGCCCACGTTGGACGAACTGCTCGGGCGCGAGATCGACGGCAAGCTGATCACGCTCGACAACATCGCCGCCCACATCCTGAGCCTGACGGCCGGCGCGCGGCGCGACCATGTCTACACCCTGCACGCCGAGCTGGAAGGCCAGAAACTGGCGCCGGTGTTCGAGCAGTTGCTGGCCGGCTGGCAGGTGCAGGGCTATCAATTGGCCTCGATGGCCGAGTACTATGAAAAAATAAAGGATGACGACCTGCCACTGTGCCCTATAAGCTGGGGCCAATTGCCGGGCCGTTCAGGCCAGTTAATCATACAAGGCGAAGCGTTCTGAATCCCTTAGTGGGCTTTGCGGCGCGCTTTCCAAGCTTTCCAGACCAGGAGAAAACCGTGGCCGACAGCCCATCCCTCACCACCGTCCCCGACTTCAACGCCGCCATGACCGGCGCCGCCGCCACGTTCCAGCTGCTGGGCCGCCCGGCGCGCCACACCGTGCTGTATTTCTACCCGAAGGACAACACGCCCGGCTGCACCACCGAGAGCATCGCCTTCCGCGACCTGCATGCGCAATTTTTGCAAGCCGGCGCCGAGGTGTACGGCGTCAGCCGCGATTCGCTGCGCTCGCACGAAGGCTTCAAGGCCAAGCTGGCGCTGCCGTTCGAACTGATTTCCGACCCCGACGAGGCGCTCTGCCAGATGTTTGGCGTGATGAAACAGAAGAAGATGTACGGCAAGGAAGTCCGCGGCGTCGAGCGCAGCACGTTTATCATTGACGCAGCCGGCGAATTGGTGAAAGAATGGCGTGGCGTGAAGGTCCCAGGTCACGTCGATGAAGTGCTCGAATTCGTGTCGCGCCAGAGCTAGCGCCCGGCCCGCGTTCGGCAAAGTTGATCAACAAACCGTTGTCATAACAGCCCATTTTGAGTCAACCACAGAGCGTTTTCACACCCTCCATCAGGCGGGCATCTTGCCCCCCTCTCGGTACTTCGCAACGGGCCTCGGCTCGGCCTGCCGGCAGTTTTTGTAGCCACTTTTATCCTCGCATCCATCCCATGAGCAACGCCGCCCCGTTTGTCGGGCGGCCCATGGGCGGACCATTCCAGAAATTTTTTGATTGAGATCCCAGATGCCACTGCCAAAATTACCCACTAAGCCCGCCACCATCCTGTCGACGGCGGATTACCCAACCGGCGCGACGCGCCGCACCGCCATCGCCCCGAAACCGGCCGCCGCCGTGCAAGCGGTCGCCGTGCCGGCCGCGGCGGT